>CALZIG010000114.1 GCA_945787585.1 uncultured Gammaproteobacteria bacterium
CACCTCAATTGACTCACCGCAGTACGGGCACGCTATCGACCTCGATTCAAGTGCATTCATCTAACACGGCACACTAATAAGTCTATTCTAATCCTCATCATCAACATCCTGTTTTTTTAGATATGCCGAAAACTCTTTAACAACATTATCAATAGGAATAGCGATACCAAAACCTTCCGAACCAATCGATGCGGTCGACATCAATTTCTGCGTATTGACGCCCAGCACGCGCCCCTCTTCATCAACCAGCGGGCCACCACTGTTACCCGGTAAAATCTGAGTATCGGTATAAATACTGTTGTCGCGCTTACTGGTAATAATCCCGGATGTCACAAAATCCTTTAACCCCAGAGGACTGCCCATTGCATAGACCTTCATCCCCTGCCCCACTCTACCTATATGGGTAAGATCAATAAACGGTGTGATATGTCCATCCAGTTTAATTAACGCGAGGTCATGTTCCTTACTTAACTTTATTAATTTGGCCGTTACTTTTGTGCCGCCTTTTAGCGTTACCTTAAATTGACGTGAAAATTTTGCGCTGGCAGACTTAAAACTGAAATCAGAGTCCTGACTGGAAAGTTCACGCTTCCGGCTATCGAGCCATTTCTTCCGCTCTCGATAATTTGACTTCATCTTATTCAGGCGCTTTTCATAGATATCATACTCTGCGTAGGCCACCTTTTTTTCGCGATCATTATAACGATCAATATCTTTTTTATAATCGCTTAACTCAGCCTCCATATTTTTGAGCTGCTCAGCCCGCTCAGCCAACTCCCGCTCAGCGACTTTAATTTCAGCCTTCGCTTCGTCAAACTTTTTATCACTCTTTTTCCACGCCTTAAACTCAGTCGGCCTGACCACATGCTTATTCGTCACAATGTAACCATCATTACTCACAAAAAAACCAGAACCGGTCCCCAAGGATGTCTCTATCGACACCACTGCCAAAGTCGTTTTTTCGATGGTAGTTGCAGGGTTAAATTTATTGGTTAACTTCTCAGCAAGATTTTTTGATACAGAACTTTTCTTCTTACCTTTATAATTTAACGTTTCAGTTTTAAGGCCCCCTTTCGGCGGCTTATCGGTAAACTGCCATTTACCATTGGCATCTTTATATTTATAAATTTCAGCCATACTGGGTAATGAAAAAAACATTAAGATAGCCCAGCAAATGACTAACGAAACAGGAGGCTTTCTAATCATGATATTGATTACGATGGTAGAAACTCAATGGGATATGAAACCGTCACTGTATCAACCTCTTTTTCACCAAAATTAAACTGTTTGATACGTGACAGAATACGACGTTCAAGCTTTGAATTATTGAGTTCACTAGACACAATTTTTACATCGACAACTTCACCAGAAGGCGCAATCACGATTTCCAGCACGATCAGTCCTTTCAAGCCGGGATCTGTACGACGTTCGCGATTGTAAATCGAAAAGAGCTTACTCTTGTTTCGATCAAAGACCATCGTGATCTCTTCTTGACTACGCATGTTTATCTTAGCCTTGAGAATATCTGCCTGCTCAATTTCAAGCGTTGATTCAACCTCGGTATGCTGCAAGGCGGCCAGTTCTGTTTGCGTAAGCCCAACATCACTAGAAAAATCTTTTTCGTTCACTCCGCCACTACTCTGGCTAACCTTTGACGTCAACAACGACTTACTCACCGTTGCCACTTTATTATGAGAACCTGCTGTCAGTTTTTTTCTCGATTTTGTGGTCAGCACTGTTTTAATATCAGACGTATCCATCAAGTCTTCGAGGCCTTTGCTTAACTCCAGCAAACCACTCTTCTGCGCCTTTTCACGCGCTGCCTTTTGCTTATCAGTCAGTGGCTTTTTCTTTTCCTGCTGTTTTTTAACCAGCTTCTTTTTCAGGCTCTCTTTGGGCTTTTCAACCTTTTTTTCAACCTTGGGCTTAGGTTTTGGTTTAGGCTTGGGCTTGGGTTTAGGCTTGGGTTTTGGTAACTCTATTTTCTTTGGCTTGGGCACCTGTCCAACAAACTTTGCTATTCGATCGGGTATGACGTGCGCCTTGCGTGCCTCTTTTGGCACTTCAATCCCCTGAATATAAAACACAATGCCGAACAGTAATGCCAGAAGTACAACGGCAATGATTTTAAATTTACGATCATCATTACGACTAGTGGTGCCGGCAAGCGCAAGATCTTTATAGGCAATAGCTGTCATAACACGCTTTAGCTCTTAGGCCTGGATTTTTGCACGGCGGCAAAAGATATCCTGGTGTAGTCAGCTTCACGGCATGTGCTTAGTATTTTACTGAGCACTTCGTAGGGTGTTTTTTGGTCCCCTATGATCGTGACATTACGCGCCTTCTTTTCGACCTTCGAAAACTGCGATTTACCTGCTTCAAAATTCAACTCCTCCATTAACCCAGGAATCATGGAATCCTCACTCAATGCGACTTCACTAATTGAGGCCACTTTACGCCCTTGTACTAAAATATCTCGCCCTGTGATGGTGATAACTAGCGTCTCTTTAGGCGCTACTGCTGAAATTGAGGTGGGCAACTTAACCTCTTTACTACTATGCAACTGCTGTACATTGGATGAACTCACTAATAGAAAAAATACCAGTATCGTAAAGATATCCATCAACGAAACAAGATTCAAACCAGGCTGTTTTTTGCGCTTGTGATGACGATCCATTCGTCTACTACGGCGTGATACTTCTTTCATTGACTAGCCCCCACATCGATACCAGGTGTTGCCACAGCATCACCAATCGCGATATTGGGGAATAGTTCAACCGTATCAAGTGTAGCCACATTAACAACATCAGCACTTCTGACACGATCCATCACCTGAACCAGCGTCTGATACTCAATATTAGGTTCAAGTAGTAATGTAATGTTCTGCTCTTCAGGAAAACGACTCTTAATTTCAACCAGTAATTCACTGAACGCGTTCCAGTCTGTATCGTCTTCACTGCGCTCAAAACGCTTAATCACGCCCAGGCGACGATCCTGCACATCAAAACTCTGCTGACGAATCACCAGCTCAAGTTCAAGCTTAACCTTCTCCTCTTTCTGGGTCTGGGCATTTTTTGATGGAAGGTTAAGTTCTATGACTGTCATCCGCGAAAATACTGCGGTGACCAACAAAAACGGCACCAGAATCACCATCAAATTCATGAATGCGGTGATGTTAAGTTCTGCGGCTTCTTTGGTATGGTGTCTACGTCTTGTACGCATATTGATTCCACATCTCTGTTCCGATTCTATCTCGGCTTTCTATTCAGTCCTGTCTTTCATTTTGCTGCTAACAAGGCTGTCTGCTTGTCACGGTTTCGCTATCTATCAATTATGATCCTGCTCACTCACAATATTCAGACACTTGACCGCCACCATCTCCAGCTCATCAACGAGATGCGCTGTTTTCGTCGCTAGAAAAGAGTGTAAAAACAACATGGGAATCGCTGCCATTAAACCAAATGCGGTGGTATTCATCGCCACTGAAATACTCGCAGAAAGTAGATCTGCCTTTTCGGCTGGGTCGGCTGCCGCAACCGCAGTGAAAGCCTCGATTAATCCAATAATAGTGCCCAACAGTCCGAGCAAAGTGGCAATATTTGCGTAGGTTGCCAGATAGTGGGTACGCTGCTCTAGCTGCGGAATGACTTCCATCATGCCTTCTTCCATGGCCGTTTCAAGATCACTACGGCGGCGCGTGTGTCCCAGCCGAGAAAAACCATAACTTAACATATGCGCCATGGGTGTTTTGTTTTGTGAGGTGATTTTTACCGCCTGGTCTAAATCATTCTTTTTCAATAACGGCACAAGGTCAGACCAGATCTTATTTGAATTTCGCTGAGTCGAACTAAGATAAAGGTAACGTTCCAGTGCGATCGCCATACCCAACGCCAGCACGGCGAGGATAGGATACATAAACGGCCCACCTGTCTGAAAGAAACTTACGACCTCCATGACTCACTCCTTAATAAAATATGCATAACTGTCCTGAAAATTTACCGGGTAACAATACCCATGTATTGGTGACTCCACATCATTCAAACCAGTGCTCCGAGATGAGAGCTTGTGATACTAAAACCTCACGTTGGCTGAACATAGTCTAATCTGAAACGCTTAATCAAGAAGTAGTCACGTCGGCTTACTCCCCATCAATTAAGGTTCTAACGCTCTCATACCTAAATGTCATAATCTATTTTTTATATCGACCATTCACATAGCTCCTGCAATAAAATGCAAAAATAACAATAATTGCTGTTCTATGAACAAAATACACTCTATTGAGGTACTGCGCCTTCTTTATCAATTTCAGGCATTACCGGTTTGATCCGTCTCTCTAACAAGCTATGAAGAATAATATCCTGCTCTTGAACACGATGCTTTGTTACAACTTCCTGCCACGGTACGATATAAAGAATCTGGGGTAATTCTTTGTTACCCCTGATCTGAATCCCATCAAGATTGATGACATCATTATCCTCAATCACAGCTGTAATCTCTGCTTTACTGAGTGATGATTTTGACTCTTCTGCATTAAGCGGAAAAATCATCAGTGCCAATAAAATCATAAACACCCAACGAATATGCTCATTAACTATCATTCACTCACCTCAGCCGAATTCAGTTGAGACTCAAGTTCACCAAGCCATGCCAATGTTGCCTTATCTTCATCAACAATCAGTTGAAGATAGCGCCGATAATGATGTACTGCCTTTTCAATATCCTGAAAATAGGTATCATATAATAACGCCAGATTATAATGTGTATGCGCATGGTTCTGATCTTTCCCGAGCGCAGCAAGGTAATGCTTCAAAGCCAGAGGCACGTCACTCTTTTTATGAGCAATCAGCCCTAGTAAGTAATCAGCCACAGCACTCTGCGACTGTAATTCCAGCACTCTTTCAGCAGACTGCTGCGCACGATCCAACTCGCCACGGCGGAAACTAATCAGGCCTAGATTCACCCACGGCAACGCAGACTGCGGGTTACGTTGAGCTATTCCGCGCAGCAATTCCTCGGCGACAGACGGTTTATCATTATTAAGCGCGTCAATCACCGCTGCCATATCCGGTTCAGCAATACCAACTGTAGAACTTTCTTGCGGCGCGCCCTTATCCATTGTATTTTGTGATGTGCCTGCACAGCCTGCCAATATCAGAACAAACATCACCAGTAGAGGTTTATTCCACATAGGCATCCACCTTAACTTCTCTTGCATAACGTGCTGGAAATATTTTCTTTAGCCGCATAAAACTCTTTTTCGACCAGTCATTAAAGACCCCTTGATTAATATGTGCCAGGTTCGACTCATATATTTCAATCGCCTTCTCTTCAACCGGAAAGGCAAGATCCTCAAGCCCAATATCATACTGTTCCATCTCATCTTCATTAAGCCCTACGGGGCGCGCTGAACTCAACACGTCCTGACTAAATCCATAGTACATTTCGGCTATTGAAAATAACGATTCCGACATCACTTCTGGACTGTGGTACTCATAGGCAGAGGTAAATAGTTTACGCGCCCAGTCCATGGCATCTTTTTTCTTCTTCAGGTGAACTTTAAGTGGCTGTCGGATTTTAAGTTGATCAAACGCTGCCTTTTTTTCACGTCCTAAACGAATCGTTGCCACTGCTGCAATATGATTGGTACGATCACTCTTCGCCGCAGCATTAATTTGGTGGTCTGCTTTACGAATCTTACTTGCCCAAATATCACCGCGACGACTATCCCCCATTGCATCACTCATGAGCGTAAGTTTGTTTAAAGCCTCCATATATTGCGGAAATGGTTCCTGATGGTTTTCAACATAATGCTGATAAATTCTAAGCGCGGCAGGCATGTCACTCAAAGATTCATACAATTCTGCCGCTTGCCACAACGCAGACATCTTCACTTCATTATCCTTCTCAATATCGTAAACTTCTTCGAGTAACTGCGCGGCATTAGCATGCTGTCTGGCATTGATATAGGCTACTGATAATATTTTAGTAACATCATCTCGGAGCTCATGCTTAGAATATTGACTACGAAAACGGCCACCGTACTTAATCACCTCTAGCCACGACTCACTCGACATTGCCAGTGTAATTGCATCATAAAGCCCTTTGGGAGCAATCTCAGACTTCCCAGCAAGTGCAGCAATACGCTCGAATTTTTTTTGAGCAGCGACATCATTACCTGCTGCTCGCTCAATTTCAGCTTGCTTATAAAGGGCTAATGCCAAGCGGTCTTCCAGTTTTTTCTTTCTTGGATCTCCGTCGATTAACGACCGGCTCAAATAGAGAAACATCACTTCAGCCTTAGCAAACTTTGACAGGTTAAAATAGGACTCTGCTTTGATCTGTCCAACGTCAAAACGAAGATCTCTGCTGTCAACATTATCAAGTAAACTGGCAATATTAATTGCTTGTAAATATTGCTCGCCAGTAAATGCCATCTCTGCGGCACGCAAGATGATCCTTGCAGAACGCATATCATTCGGATAAGTCCGCCTAAAGAGCAACGCATATTTAATGTATCGAGAGCCCCACGATGCTTTATTTTTTTCGTCTCTCGAATACAGGCGATCAGACAACACTATTGTGGCGTATGCAGCACGTTGATCAACAATATCGCCAAGACTATAGGCAACAAGTTCATAATAACCAATCGCCTTATCATAACGCTCTTCCTCAGCGAGCAAATCTGCATAGGCATAATATACCCTGTCTTCCATTGCGTTTTCAGTATAGTGAGCCAGGTAACGTTCATACCACTGGCTCGCCAACTCAAATGACTTATCCGTAGAAGTAGACTGGTACTGATTATGGTAATAACTAGCGATTGAAAGTATATTGTTACGCAGCAAAGGTTTGATTTCATTCAATACAGAATGCGGCTTTCCTTTCCAATAGCGAGCAGTGGGATGATAGCGCTGGTAAAAGCTATCTGCTGCCGCATAAAAGTTATCAAAAAATCCACTACGCTCCCACGTAGTCACTACACGAAACTCCATCTGCGGTAGATAACGCGAGTCAGGGTGGCGAGTGACAAACTGCTTCAATACAGCCACTACGTCTGTATAACGCTTCTGTCCTAAATAAATATCCGCGAGTCCAGCATAGATATGATAAGCAAAGAGTGATGTTCGTGTATTTCGAAAATAACCTGCCACCGCTTGATGATCTTCGAGGTATGAAAAATTAAGCGCCATCGCATAGAAATACGCCCTAAAATGCGCGTCTTTTTCCATCTTCCCGCCACGCTCACTATAACGATATGCAGCCGCCACCATCAAATCATCTACTGCTGCCTGATACGCCTGTAATTTAAATTTAGCCCATCCTCGCTTAAAATAAGCCTTTTCAAAAAACACTAAATTATCTGGCATATCAATCACGGCACTATAACGTTTTGCCGCATCTTCATAGTCGCCGACTACAAAAGAATCCTCTGCTATTCGAAACTGCGCCTCTAAATGAAAACGTGAGCCAGGGTAATTTTGGATTATCTGGTTAAGCGCATCTATCGATTTTTCATGCCGACCGAGTTGACTTGATATCATCGCCACACGATACAACACTTCATCATTACTACTGCTATCTGGGTGGTCATGGAGTGACATCTCCAGTAACTGCAAAGTACGCTCTAACCGAGTTCCTTTTAGCTTTTCTCTTTTCACTTCTATCTGTTCTTCGTTCAGCGGATCGGCGTTAACAGTCGCTTTTTCAAGTTCAGCTTCCAGTTCCAGATCGGCAAGACGACTAATCGCTAGCGAGCGAAAATAATCACCTTGTTCAACTTGCTGTACATAGGAGGTATAAGCCTGGTAAATGTCGATCGGACCTTGAGCCTCTGTAGCCTCACTCGTTGACACCGGCAGCTGTTTGACTTTACTTTGCCGCTCGATATCCGACACTGTCAGTTCACGCTGTTTGAAACTACACCCAAAGAGTAAAGCTAAGCACAGGGACAACATGATGATTTTTGTGGTATCAATCATCACGCTTTACGTCCGTATCATGCATCTGTACCAAACCAAAACGTGCTTGACTCAGGTAGCTTTGCAGGTGCTCCCGTCGCGCTAGCATATAGGCCTTCACCATCGCTTCTACGATGACGGTATAGTCCGCATAAAGCGTTCGGATTCGCTGATGAAAATCACGATCCTTTGCAAAATGATCGCTGCGAACAAGAAAAACACCCAGGTTCTTCATATTATCAAATAGCGAACGTGTCTCTGGAAATTCACGGATCAAATTGATATCACTGGCAAGACCAAAAATTGATTCGCTCTTAAGATCCTTATTAAGAAAATTATCGACATTTTTAATCCGATCAACATAATAATCCATCGCCTCACTATAGGCTGTCGATGCAGCCTGAAGACGCCGACTCTTCGCCAAAATATATGCTGATAATAAATAAGACTCATCCACCGCCAGATCAGTCGATTGCTTCGATCGCAATATTGATGCGTAGTTAAGCGCTCGAGCATATGACGTCTGCTTGGTCGCTGCATAAGCAACCCCTAATAACGCACGAGTAAAATAACGGCTCTTTACTGATATCCGTCCAAATGCATCTCGTGCAGCAGGGTATTCTTCATGTTCCAGAAAGTAATAACCCGCCATCAATGTTAGATAGTCTCGTATCTCATTGGGCATCAGCAACGCTTCATTCGCCACGTGGGCCTGCAATTGTGTGGCTTGCGCTAAGTCACCGCCCCGGTTCAACTGCGATATCATCCCGTTCAACGTTGCGTATAGCTGATACTCTGATGCGGGGGTAATTAACTGATAGTGCTCAATTGCTGCGGCATAATCCCCTTCTTGCTGTAACGAAATACCATACATAAGATTATAAAAATCCATATGGGCAGCTGAGATTTTTTTCTTCGAAATTTGCTGAAGCGCTATAAGACAAAGTTTCCATTCGTTACGTCGAAAATGGAACCTTGCAAACATATAAGCCGTATTAGTGGCCTGAAACTCTAATCCTGTTTTTTTTACATGCTGATAAAGTTCATTCGCCATCTGCCACTCATTATGATCCAGCATCAACTGGATAAAACTCATAATGGCACCTCGCCTAACTTTCTTCAGTACCAGTTCTTTGTTTTGAACAATTTCTGCAATTGCCCTGATCGGTTCATCATTCTCAAGGAATTTACGCACCTTGATTTCGAACTGTATCGGGCCACCCAACGTCTCAAGGCGCATCGGGCCGCTAACGGTCCCCATGCTGCTTCCTTCTGGGCCGATATAATTTTGATAAAGTTCAGATGAGAGCGCACGATAACGCTGATCAAGTTGCTTGAGCTCCTCGGCGAGAGGCGGCGATATCTCGGCGCGCGACCACGTTGCAGGCAATAGACATACCAGCAAGAGACAAGTTGTACTCGCTATTTTCGTAATCATTAAATTATCGTAACCATTTCAAGCACACATAGTGCTGAAATATAATTCTCCAGGTAATCTTTATTCTGGAAGGCGGGCTAGTATTTAATCTAAATAATGAATCCGCTTACCAGTGAGGGATGCCCTCATAAAGCAATTAATGACAGCACTCCACAAAAACTTTAACGGCAAACAGTACAAAATAATAAGCGCTTAAACCGAGACAAATATCGCAAAACAGCCCTCCCGGATGGTAAATCCAGTAAACACACGTTGACTTGCCCAGTGAAATGGCAGCTCACAACCTAAAAAACCGGCTTACGCCAGCTTCTGTTTCAACAGTTGATTGACCTGTGCCGGATTGGCCTTACCCTGAGTCTCCTTCATCACCTGACCCACAAAAAAACCAAATAATTTATCTTTACCCGCGCGGTACTGATCAAGTTGCTGTGGGTTATTGGCAATAATTTCGTCGATAATTTTCTCGATCGCGCCGCCATCGGTGACCTGTTTAAGCCCTTTCTGTTCAATAACGGTGTCCGCATCACCCTCACCATTCCACATGCACTCAAACACCTGTTTTGCGATCTTTCCGGAAATGGTGTTGTCATTGATGCGCTGTAACATCCCACCCAGTAAAGCGGCAGAAACAGGGCTCTCGCCAATTTCTTTACCCGCTTTATTCAAAGCGCCCAGCAAATCTCCCATCACCCAGTTCGCGGTGCGCTTGGCATCATCACCCGCAATCCTGGCAGCCACCTCAAAGTAATCAGCCAGTTCACGGCTCGCCGTCAATACACCTGCCTCATACTCGGCCAGACCAAGTTCACTGATAAAACGCGCCTTCTTTTCATCCGGCAGCTCTGGCAACGTCTTGCGTACTGCCTCAATATAGGCCTCATCGAGTTCCAGCGGCAATAGATCCGGATCAGGGAAATAGCGGTAATCAAACGCCTCTTCCTTGGAGCGCATTGAGCGCGTCTCATCCTTGTCGGAATCATAGAGGCGCGTCTCCTGCACCACCTTGCCACCCCCTTCAATCACATCGATCTGACGCTCGACCTCAATGTTGATCGCGCGCTCCACAAAGCGGAACGAGTTGAGGTTTTTCAGCTCGGAGCGCGTGCCCAGCGCCTCATGACCCTTGGGGCGGATCGAGACATTCGCATCACAGCGGAATGAGCCCTCCTGCATATTGCCGTCGCAGATCTCGAGATACTGCACCAGTGAGTGGATCTTTTTCATGTACGCGACCGCCTCTTTGGCGCTGCGCATGTCGGGTTCGGAAACAATCTCAAGCAACGGCGTGCCGGCGCGATTGAGATCAATGCCCGTCGAACCGTGGAAATCTTCGTGCAGTGATTTGCCCGCATCTTCTTCCAGATGGGCGCGCGTGATGCCGATCACTCGCGCAGTCTCACCCTCAACCTGAATCTCCAGCTGTCCCCCTTCAACCACCGGCAGTTCAAACTGGCTGATCTGATACCCTTTAGGCAGATCGGGATAGAAGTAGTTTTTACGTGCAAACACCGAATGCGGTGAAACGCGCGCGCCCACCGCCAGACCAAACTTGGCGGCCATACGCACGGCTTCCTTATTTAATACGGGCAACACACCCGGCAGACCGAGATCAACCGCGCACGCCTGCGTATTCGGCGGTGCGCCATAGGCGGTCGAAGCCCCGGAAAATATTTTACTTTTAGTGGCCAGCTGAGCGTGAATTTCCAGCCCGATGACAATTTCCCATTCCATCTTAATCGCCCCTCACTTAAATGCTGTTGGCACTTGCAAGTGCCAGTCGGTCGCCTGCTGATACTTGTGGGCCACATTGAGCAGACGCGACTCATCAAAATAGTTACCAATCAGCTGTAGCCCCACCGGCAGGCCATCCGCAAAACCCGCTGGAATCGAGGCCGCTGGCAATCCTGCCATATTGACCGCAATGGTATATATATCAGATAGATACATCGTAACCGGGTCATCCGCTTTCTCACCTAGCTTGAAAGCAGTGGTGGGCGCGGTCGGCCCCATGATCACATCGACCGTTTCAAAAGCAGTCCGAAAATCATCACTAATCAGACGGCGGATCTTCTGTGCCTTCAGATAATAAGCATCGTAATAACCCGCCGAAAGCACATAAGTGCCGATCATAATGCGGCGCTTCACCTCCGCACCAAAGCCCTCGCCACGTGAGCGGGTGTAGAGATCAAACAGATCCTGCGGATCATCACAGCGATGGCCAAAACGAACGCCATCGAAACGGGAAAGATTGGTCGAACACTCAGCAGGCGCTACAACATAATAAGTCGGCACCGCCAATGCGGTATTGGATAGGCTAATCTCTTTCACGACTGCACCCAGCGCCTCGTACTCCTTGACTGCTGCATCGATCACACGCGCGACGCGATCATCCAGCCCGCCATCAAAATACTCTTTTGGCAGGCCGATCTTCAGCCCCTCAATGCTATTGTCGAGATTGGCGCTGTAATCGGGCACTTCACAATCGACGCTGGTCGAATCGCGCTCATCAAAGCCCGCCATCACATTCATCAGCAGTGCCGCATCTTCGGCGCTATAAGTGATCGGCCCCGCCTGATCGAGACTGGACGCAAAGGCGATCATGCCGAAACGTGATACCCGCCCGTAAGTCGGTTTCAAGCCGGTTAGCCCACAAAGCGCGGCCGGTTGACGTATCGAGCCCCCGGTATCGGTGCCCGTTGCCGCCGGTGCCAGCCGCGCGGCCACTGCAGAAACTGAGCCTCCCGATGAGCCGCCGGGGACCCGCTCGAGATCCCACGGGTTTTTCACCGCGCCGTAGTAACTGGTCTCGTTCGACGAGCCCATCGCAAACTCGTCCATATTGGTTTTACCCAGCATTACTGCACCCGCTTCGATAAACTTTGCGGTACAGGTCGACTCATAGGGGGCAATAAAGTTATCCAGCATCTTTGACGCGCAGGTGGTCTTCACCCCCGCGGTACAAAAAATGTCTTTATGGGCGATCGGCACGCCGGTCAGCGGCGCGCCATCGCCCGCTTTCAGTCGCCGATCTGCGGCCGCCGCCGCCGCCAGCGCCTGCGCCTCCGTCATCGTAATAAAGCAGTTCAGCGTGGGGTTGTGCGCTTTGATACGCTCGAGAAACAGCGTCGTCAGCTCGACACTGGAGACCTCCCCACGGTGCAGCGCAGCACTCAATTGAGCAATGGTTTTAGTATGCATGGCAGTCATTAAAAAGCTATTGTTGGAATGGATTTAAAGGTTAACAGGCGCAATCAAAACGATTACTCAATCACTTTCGGCACTAAATAGAGGCCCGACTCAACCTGCGGGGCTAACGCCTGAAAGCGCTCACGCTGATCCACTTCGGTCACCTCATCCGCACGCAACCGTTGCGCGGCGTCCAGCGGGTGCGCCATCGGTGCCACATTATCGGTATCGACTTCGCTCATCTGCTCAACCAGACCGAGGATATTCGACAAATTGTCCACATACTGGGGCACATCGGCCTCATCGATCTTGAGCCGCGCCAACAACGCAACCTTGGTAATATCGGACTGATCCACTGACATAACTTACCCCACTCACCCGAACTCTGTTTTCGAACAATATTGCAAAACGACAAGGGGATGGAATTTACCATATTCGAGTCGAATGCTGAAAAATATTCGCCCCACAATCGCTGTCAAATAGATAATACACAAGCAAAATTAAATTACTGGTAAGATCCGCCGAATAACTTAACACGCTTGCCCTAATAGTCACCCACTGC
>CALZIG010000115.1 GCA_945787585.1 uncultured Gammaproteobacteria bacterium
TTAATCTGGGCGATTGGGCGAGAGAGCCGCGTCGATGGACTGAATCTTTCGGCGACAGGTTTGCAGGCCGATAGTCGTGGTTTTATTTCAGTGGATGAGTTTCAGAACAGCGAGGTACCCGGTGTCTATGCGATTGGCGATGTCACAGATCAGGTGGCATTGACACCGGTGGCCATTGCCGCCGGGCGATGCCTTGCCGACCGCATCTTTGGGGGTAAACAAGGCAGGCGACTAGATTACACTAATATTCCATCGGTCGTCTTTAGCCATCCGCCGATCGGCACGATTGGCTTGAATGAAGATGAAGCGCGCGAACGGTATGGCGATGACGTTAAAATATATCAGACACGATTTGTCCCAATGTATTACGCGCTGACATCACGCAAACTGCGCAGCACGATGAAGCTGATTACGGTCGGTGCAACAGAGAAAGTGGTGGGTTGCCATATTATCGGTGATGGGGCTGACGAGATGCTGCAAGGTTTTGCAGTGGCGATCAAGATGGGTGCGACCAAAGCTGATTTTGATAATACGGTAGCGATTCATCCTACGAGCGCAGAAGAGCTGGTGACGATGCGTTAAATAAATCTATCTGAGGAAAGCGATAATGACGATCAGGAATTATTTAGATATCACCCCGGCGATTGCAGCCAATGCATTTATCGACGAAGCAGCGCTGGTGATTGGTGATGTGACGATCGGTGAGGATGCCTCACTGTGGCCAATGGTGGTCGCACGCGGTGACGTTAACTCAATCACCATCGGTGCGCGCACCAATATACAGGATGGTTCGGTACTGCATGTGACCGCTGATAATGAATTTAACCCGGGTGGCAGTCCACTGGTCATCGGCGAAGATGTCACAGTGGGCCATGCCGCTATCCTGCACGCCTGCACCATTGGGAATTTTACCCTGATAGGAATGGGCGCTACAGTGCTGGACGGTGCGATTATAGAAGACCACGTGATGATCGGTGCCGGTAGTTTAGTCTCACCCGGTAAAACATTAGAAAGTGGCTATCTCTATGTGGGGAGTCCTGCGCGCCAGGTGCGGCCACTTAAAGAGAAAGAGTTGGCGTGGTTATCATATTCTTCAGGTCACTATGTCGCGTTAAAAAATAATCATATGAAAAATGGCTGAACACGGCTACTGACGGAGTTATTGATGATGAAAAGTTTTTTAGTGATGATGATCGTAACTGTGGTGTTGGTCGCCTGCTCTACATCTCCGACCGGGCGCAAGCAGTTGATGATCATGCCCGAGTCTCAGATGATCACGATGGGGGTACAATCATTTCACAAACTGCTTGCGGATACCCCGCAAGTGAAAGATGCAAGTATCAACGAGTATGTGCAGTGTATCGGCAATGCCATCACCCAACTACCCGAGGTACAGGCGGTGAGTGGTGACTGGGAGATTGTGGTGTTTGATGATCCCTCCGCCAACGCCTTTGCACTGCCGGGCGGTAAGATCGGCGTCAATAAAGGACTGTTGACGGTTGCCGTGACGCCCGCACAGGTGGCGGCAGTGATGGGGCATGAGGTTGGTCATGTATTGGCAAGCCACGGCAATGAGCGTGTCTCGCAGTCGTTCGCGGCGAATCAGGGGCTGGCACTCCTTGATGCATGGCTCGGCAGGCAGGATAACCAGAACCAGGCGGCTATTATGTCTGCGCTAGGTGTCGGCACCCAGGTGGGGGTGCTACTGCCGTTTGGTCGTACACAGGAAAGTGAAGCCGACACCATCGGCAAGGAGCTGATGGCGCGCGCCGGTTTTGATCCTCGCGAAAGCATTACCTTGTGGCAAAATATGGCGCGTGGCAGCAACGGCGCCCCGCCGGAGTTTCTTTCAACGCACCCCTCAAGCGATACGCGTATCGAACGTTTAAATGAAAACATGGCGAGCGCGGTAGTGCTTTATCAGCAATCCGGCAAACGTCCGCAGTGCAAGCGATAATTAACGGTTGATATGAATAAAAATAGGTACTCATGTGATTAAACTTTATTCCTTTGGCCAAGCCTTTGGTGTGCCGGACCCAAGCCCTTTTGTGATGAAGGTCGATGCATGGCTGCGCATGTCAGAGATAGCGTTTGAACATGTGAGTGGCATTAGTGGCCTGCGCAAGGCGCCGAAAGGTAAACTGCCTTTTATTGATGATAATGGAACGGTGGTGGCCGATTCACACCTGATTATCGATCATCTGCGCAAACAACACGGTTCGCGACTGGATGACGGGTGGAGTGGTGAGCAGCGTGCAATAGCAACACTGGTAGGCAAGTCACTCGATGAGCATCTCTACTGGTGTTTGGTTTATTCTCGATGGGTGAAAGATGATACCTGGCCGCTGATAAAACAGAATTTTTTTGGCGGCCTGCCATTTCCACTGCGTCAGCTTGTCCCGATGGTGGCACGTAGCAAAGTGAAGCGAGCGTTACACCTGCAGGGTTTTGGACGTCATAGTGATGAAGAAGTGCTCGCGATGACTACTGAGATGTTTGCAGCGTTGTCTGAGTTGTTAGGCGACAACCATTATCTACAGGGCGAACGCCCATCGACACTCGATGCCACCGCCTTTGCTTTTTTGTGTGAGTTTATTCTTAGTGATATTCGCAATTCATTCAGCGCACAGGCGTGTAGCTTTGAAAATCTGGTGCGGTATTGCGAGCGTATTCGTGATGAGTATTATCCTGCGCACGCGTTTAACCGAGTATAATTTTCTGTAGCGCAGTGACCAGCGCGGTGCATTCTGTATCGTTACCAATCGTAATCCGCAAGTACTGATCAATGCGGGGTTTGTTGAAATAGCGAATAATGATGTTTTTCTCGCGCAGTTGCGCGGCGAGTTGTGCAGCGTCGTGCTGCGGGTGGGTGACAAACAGAAAGTTCGCCTGCGATGGAATGATGTTGAAGCCGAGTGCTTCGAGTTCGGTGGTGAGTTGATTGCGCGATGTGATAATGCGATTGCGAGTGTACTCAAGGTGTGTCCTGTCTTCGATCGCCGCACAGCCACCGCTGATGGCCAGGCTATCGAGCGGGTATGAATTGAAACTATCTTTTACGCGTATCAGCCCGGCAATTAATTCCGCGTTGCCCATCGCAAAGCCAACGCGAAGCCCTGCCAGTGAGCGAGACTTTGAGAGTGTCTGGATTACTAAAAGATTCGGATACTGATCGATTAATGTCACCGCCGATTCGCCCCCAAAGTCGATATAAGCCTCATCAATCACCACCACTGAGCCTGTATTTTTTTTGAGCAACGCTTCAATGGCATCAAGTCCAATCCCGTGACCCGTGGGGGCATTGGGGTTGGGGAAGATAATGCCGCCGTTGGCATCGGTGTAGTCGTTAACGTCGATCTCAAGGTTATCATTGAGTGGAATCATCTTGGCAGTGATGCCATAAAGCTTGCAGTAGACCGGGTAGAAACTGTAAGTGATATCCGGAAAAAGCAGCGGTTTCCCTTGCTGAAAAAGCGCCTGAAAGGTGTGTGCGAGCACTTCATCCGAACCGTTACCGACAAACACCTGCTCGGGTTTTAGCTGGTGGTAACGCGCAATCGTATCGACCAGCCGTTTTGACTGGGGGTCGGGATAGAGTCGCAGCGAATTACCGGTTTCGATCTCAATCGCAGTGATCACTCTGGGGGATGGCCCGTATGGGTTTTCGTTGGTGTTTAGCTTGATCAGATTATTGATCTTAGGCTGCTCACCCGGTACGTAAGGGGTCAACTGCTGAACAATGGGACTCCAGAATTTACTCATAGCGATGTTAGTCTTCAACTGTAAAGGGGTGATAAACTGACGTAAGTTTAGCAGATGTGAGAGCGACTGTTACTACAGATCAGCGGTGTCATATGGGAAAGTGGTGCGCCGAGGCACACCACTTTGCTGAAATTTAAATGCTTCAACAGAGGGCTATTACTGTTGAAGCCGATGCCCATTGGGGCAGTGCCAGAAACGTGGTCTATTTAGCCCCTGCGCGGTCGAGTATCGACATATCATATGAGATACGTTGCTGCGCGGTGAGGGCGTCGCGCATCTCGGTGAGGTGATCGTAGCGATGCTTCATAATCTCGGCTTTAATCGCCATCAGTTTATCAATCTTCGCATCGATCGCTTTTTTATCGGCATGGTCTCTGGCCGTCATCACATTGAGCTCTTTCTGCAGCACCGCCGCTTTAGCTTTTAGCACGACATGCAGACTGCAGAGTTTGAGGTGCATTCTGTCGATGGCAACACGCTGTTCATCATCAAGGGTGCTGGCCCAGTGGGGCGACATGTTGTGGCCTTTATGTTTTTTATGCCCACCTTTTTTCTTAGCTGAATCGTGATGCCCTTTCGCCATTTTGCCAGGTTGGGCTTTAGGGGCCTCTTTAGCGTGGTGGTCACCGCCCATCTCGTGGTGTCTGTCTTCAGCAGCAAAGGCAGGGTTGGCAACTAAAAAGATTGAGGTAACGATTAATGAGCCGAGTAGTCTGGAATTCATAAGGTCTCTCCTTTGGTATAGTGAATTGGACGATAGCCTATATGTAGTAGAATTTATACAATACAGATCATAGAAATCAATTAATAATATAAGGTGTAGACGCTCTATGGAAAAGTTTGATCTCGAAGGGCGTGAGTATGTGGCGCTGTGTGACCTGCTGAAGCTTGCCGGCCTGAGTCACAGCGGTGGCATGGCCAAGACCTTGATTGCTGACGGAAATGTCACCGTTGATGGCGAAGTGGAGTTGCGCAAGCGCTGTAAAATCCGCGCTGGACAAATTGTGGAATTTGCAGGACAGTCACTTGTGGTAGAGTAAGCGGCAATCCAAAGCACAGATTAGCAGTTAATTTTTTAAGATAGGGAGAGTAAGTGATGAGATTTTTTAAGATCGCGGTGATCTGTTTTTCAGGGTTGATAGCGTTTAATGTGCTCGCGTCCGAGGGCGGCACACCCTCTGCAAAAGGGGCTGCGGTCTATATCGTGTCACCGGCGAATGGTGAAACGGTGGCATCACCAGTAAAAGTTGTGTTTGGCCTGAGTGGCATGGGTGTCGCACCCGCCGGCACTGACAAGGAGAGCACCGGCCATCATCACCTGCTGGTCGATGGTAAAAAACTGCCTGCGTTGGATCAACGCATGGGTCAAGAGGTGAAGCATTTCGGCGGCGGTCAAACCGAGACAATGCTTGAGCTAACCCCCGGCAAACACACACTGCAACTGATTCTCGGTGACAAGGGGCATGTGCCGCATCAGCCAGCATTGGTCTCCGAAACGATCACAATTATAGTAAAATAATCTTTAACCGTTTCGATGGCCGGGCAGCCAGCAGGTTGTCCGGCCTTTTTATTGTTGAGAGTAGCGTTTATGAGTGAAGAGATTGAAACATTACGTGCCAAGCTGATCAGTGAAACCGGCAAGCTGGAGTGGCAGGAGCTGGAGCGTCACTTTGCGCGCGGCGCAGTAGTGGCGGTTAATCCCGGCATCGATCTAATCGATGTGGCCATCTGTATTGCGAATGATGATAAGGCGATGATGGCGCAGTGGGTCGAAGCTGGCACCGTGCGCCGCGCCGAGAGCGCCGATGCCGAGGCGTGGGTCAAAACCCAGCCGCTCTTCTGGGCGGTAGTGATCGCGCCGTGGGTGGTGATTCAGGAGATTGATGAGGCTGTTGAACGGCCTTTACATTAAAGCGTGTAATATCAAATCGGATATTGTGATATCCACGTTTCTGTAACATTTCAATAAACAGAAATATTTTTGGCGTTACTAATCCCACACCAATGGCGGCTCATCCATCAGCGCGGCCTGCTCTCGTAGCGCGAGGATATGCTCATCCCAGTAACGCCCGGTATTGAACCACGGGAACGCCTGTGGAAAAGCGGGGTCTTCCCAGCGGCGTGCGATCCATGCGGCGTAGTGCATCATGCGCAGGGTGCGCAGGGCTTCGAGCAGGTGTAGCTCTTTGGGATCGAA
>CALZIG010000116.1 GCA_945787585.1 uncultured Gammaproteobacteria bacterium
AATGCGCTATACCGCACAGTGACTGCATATGAATCTTATCGCCATGCATGCGATCGAAGCGCTTCGTCATAAAGTGCGCCCGCCCGTGCTCTTCAAGCAGGCGGCATTCCGTCATGTCAATCCCGGCAGAGTTAGCCATTTGATAATAGGCATATTCAATACGGCCATACCCCTTCGGTTCGCCGAGCTCAAGATCACTGACACCATCGAACTTCAAAATCCAGTAATCATAATCCGCCGGGGCGTCCGCCTGCCCGGACATCACATGCCCCTGGTCATTCATTGCGATAACGGCCTTCGGACGCGCACCACCGGCAGAGGTGCCGACACGCAGGATATCCATGATGGCCTCGGCATTGGGTTTTTCCTCATCACCGAACTCGACGTCAAGATGCAGGCGTTGCGCCATAATGCCTTGCGCCAATGTCACGAGTTCTGACACCTCAATAGGCACCGCGCGTTCGAACCGGCCCATCATTGTAGGTAAAAACTCCAGCGCGCCCATGCCACGCTTGCCGGTGTAGCAGAGGCGCTCAACAGGACTGAAACTGTTGGCATCGCGCCCATTACGGGCCAGCCAGGCATCGATGATGCTGTTACCAAATTTGTCGGGGAGGGCATCCGCCAGCAGCCCAGGCATACCGAGGAAAGTCGCCTTATTTAATGCCGGGAAGGTGAAGATGCCATCGCTTTTGCTGGCAGCTTCCAGACTCATGTGAATGGGCGATATATCCAGCCCCTTCTTTATAAAGGCCGGCTCATATTCAAAGACGCCATAGGCACGATCCTCAAGCCATGCCACAGCGCCGACCTCATCACCCCACAGCGTTACGATAGCGGTGTCGACCTTGTTTACCATTCCGTATCCTTCTGACCCTCATGCTCACCCCGGCCCCCGGTGGCGCGCTGGCGTTTTTTGCCTTGCATCTTGGCGAGTTGAAGCGGGCTGATTGCAGCTTCTGGGATCAGGTGATCCAATTCGTGTAGGGCGCTTAACTCGCGCAAGACGGCTATTAATGTGGAGAGCTTGCCGCGGCCTGACTCTAGCGATTTGATCGAATTAAGCGACACAGCAGTGGCCTCTGCCAATTCCTTCTGCGTGATATTTCGACGTAAGCGTAGGGACTTAATACGACTACCAAGCTCAGCCTCAATACCCTGATCAGTCATAGAATAATAATCCATAACAGCCCTCTAAAAGTCTTTAATAAGCAAAATATGGCAATAAGAGCCTATTTTTAAATGATTATAGATTATTGTCTGTAAAGATCAATACTATAACAGGCTTATAAAAGGCCGTTATTTGCTAATATAATATTTAACAGCCGTTTATTAGGCTTTTATAATAAATTCTAAATATGCATCACGAAGGACGTCTATTTCGCCAGTTCGGGCTCGATGGCTTCAGCCTGGCCGCTACACAGATGAAAGGCACGCATCTCGGATCAACGGGCCATTCAAACAGAAATATACGGAGTTTCTGGTCCAAACCGTAGAAACTAGACCAGTGTAAATTCGTGATTCTAGGATCGAATGACCTATGATGATGGCTTTGGGAGCCGTTTGCCATGCAGGAACTCTATGTTAATAGTGAAGGTGTTTTCCTGAAGGTAAAGGCTTTTCCGAGCGTAATCTAGCTACCGGAAACCATTTAGAGACCGTTCAATTCTTGCCAGCAGTACATAATAATTCAATGAGATGTCAGGAAATATAACCAAAGGAGTGGTGACCTTTATTTGCGGCGGCGTGCTGGGTTGGACCTTGCATGCTAACTGGCTATCTCCAGCATCTCCTGAAATAGCATATCAGGAAGACGATGCGCCAGCGCAAGGTCTCGCTGCGGAGAGCGAGTCCGTAACAACCCAAAGCAGTCGCAGCACCGAAGGGGTGGGGCGTTTGGCAAGACTTTTGCGCGAAGAGCACTTTGAGGACGTGATTCAGCTATACTTTGGGCTTGCAAACAACGCAGACGAGGCCGCAGTACAGTTGCTTAGAAATATGATTCTCCAACATGCCCGTGAGTTAAAAGATACTCACCGATATCAACCGGCAGCCGAGCTACTGACACAATATATTTATAACGAGTTCCGTGATGTTGAGGCGCGTGAGCTACTCTCAAATATCTATGGTTTACAAGATGATTACCTTTCTCAGCTCAACACGCTCTACGAGGCCAGAGTCTATGCCTACCGTCCTGCAACACTGAGGCGGATCAAAAAATATATTCGCACCACCGAAGCGATTTATCGATCACAACTCATTACACACAATGACTATCAAGGGCTGCTTGAACTTTACCAGCTGCTCACCCAACTAGAACCCGATCACCCTGACCATTTCTTGGGCCTGGCCGAGGCAAAGCTGGGCTTGAAAGATTACACAGGGGCCCGTCAATCGCTCAACCTGGTCATCGATGATCCAAGCGTTAGTAACCAGGTCAACCTCCTGCTGGCACGACTTGAGAAAGAAGACCCCGTTGTTCGGGAGCGGGAGATAACTGGGATTCCATTAGAACAAGCCGGCGAGCATTATGTTGTCGAGGCGTGGATAAACAATACTACGCAAATAAAACTGCTGATAGACACCGGTGCCTCGTTAACGATAATCCAACCGAATACACTGAGTGCGAGTGGAGCCGACCTACAGAATGCACCCAAGATCGGGCAATTTCATACGGTAAACGGACCCACTCGAGGGCCAATCGTTGTATTGAATAATCTGGCAGTGGGCGAATATGTCGTAAACAATCTTGAGGTGGGCGCGCTCGAAGTAACAACACTATCGGGTGCTGATGGACTGCTGGGCATGAACTACCTGAAGCATTTTGAATTCTTCATCGATCAACGTAACGGCGTACTGCGATTAACACCGAGGGCGTTGCAAAACTAGAAACCTATACTGAAGACCCTTGATGAAGGGCAAATCTTAGCGATAGTTTGTAGTAGCTCGGACTTAACCTGATACACACTGTCAGACACGCATCGACTGAGATTGGCCGCACAAAGACAAACCCAGATTAAACCGCTCAACATCTGGCGGTTTTTTCATTTCATAGCAGGAGAATAAGTGCTGTGTGCCCACAAGGGCCATATGGCCCTAATATCCGTTTGCCTGGAGACCGGCGCAAGCGGCCATTTGAGGCAGCAGAGGCAAAACGCAAGAACTAGCCGAGGGGTTTTCGGCTATTTCGAACCACATGAAGCGGATGAATTAAAAGAGAGTTAGCCAAAAGCCCACTCCGTATGCTCAGGAAATACTCAGGCGCTTTGTAGAACGTTATTATG
>CALZIG010000117.1 GCA_945787585.1 uncultured Gammaproteobacteria bacterium
ACGTACTGCGATGGAATGACGGATCATTTTCAGTTACCCGTCGCACATAGCAGCATGCTGTTATCCAGAGAGGTAGCGAGACAGGTGTCACACTTTTTGCGACAGGGCGTCTTTTCCAGGTTATGATTTTCCAGAGTGTGATCAGGTTGACAGGCTATTAGGCGTTGGGATTGAATATAAGCCATGTTTTGCCGATTAATACTGGAAGAGATTGATTGCGTGGAAATGAGCCTTTATTCACAGATTAATGATGGTGTCGGTGGTATTGTGTTTCTTATGCATTAAGATGGCGTTAAGGAGATTAAAATGATCAAGCGAATTTCAGTATGTGCATTGTTAGGCGCACTGTTAGTGACAAGTCTGTCATCACGAGCGGGCGACAGTGACATCCAACTCCCTATCTTATTTGGTCAGTCTGAATTTAATACATTGGTTGAAGAGTTAGGAGTGGCGGTGGCCTATAATGCGGTCGCGCCCGCTGAGTCTCTGGGAATTACCGGTTTCGACATCGGTGTAGTGGTGACTGGTGTTGAGCTAAATGAGCAGGTGTGGAATCAGGTGGTGAGTGATGGCAGTGCGCCGTCGACATTGCCAGTGCCAAGATTGATCGCACGTAAAGGACTACCATTTGGTATTGACCTCGGTGTGAGCTATACCTCCGTACCCGATAGCAATGTGAGCATTATTGGTGGTGAAGTTCGCAAGGCGCTGATTGAAGGTTCTACGGTACTACCGGCATTGTCACTCTCGCTGCATGCGAGTCGCCTGGAAGGGGTTGATGATCTGGATATTAACACCTATGGCGTCGATGTCGGGGTGAGTAAAGGATTTGCAATGTTGACCCCTTACGCCTCGATTGGACAGTTATGGGTAGAGGGCAGTGAAAATGTGTCATTACTCAATCTGCTGGCATATGATGACTCAATGACGCGCAGTTTAATTGGGGTGCGTGTAGGTTTTATGCCAATGATGAGCCTGACGCTACAGGCCGATTTTGCTGAGGCCAATAGTTATAACGTTAAACTAGGGGTCGATTTCTAACGACCTTTTTGATGCTGTAAGCGCAGTGCCAGATGGAAGGTAACATCTGGCACTGCGCTGGTCACGATGTCTTCAACTACGCCGATATCTAGCGCTGTTTTGTCAGAAAACAGAATCGTGCCCCCTACGTTAATCTGAAGTGAGTCACTGCCAAGATTTTTGAGTGCGCTATCATAAAAGGCGCTGTGTCCATCCAGTTGTGCCTTTAGTACCATCCATGAAAACCGTTGTGGCTGATAGTTAAGACCGAGATTTGCAAAACCAACCAGCGGTTTTTGCTGATCATTGAGCAGATCACCGTGCCCATTAAGTAGCAGTCCACCACCGTAGTTGAGCGTGAAGCGTTGATAGGTGTTTGAGTTGGTCAGTGCGAGTGATAGATCGACGCCGCCACTGCCAGTGAGTTTTTCTGCTTTACCGGTCGGTAGCTTGAGGCTCGCACGTAGTGCGCTGCAGCGCTGTTGTGGGGCGTGATCGCAGCGTAACTGCCATGCGGCTGAGAGCCTGATGTCACCGATACCGTCAGTGGTATCCACCATGCGGGATTGAGTCACGCCGTCGCGGCTATATTCATAGTGCAGCTGGTTTGCCTGAAACTGGTTGCGCTCGCTGTTGGTGAGACCAAAGGCGTCGTGCCAGTTACGAATGAAGCCATCCAGCGTGCCAGCGCTATGAGTGATGTATGGAATATCAATACCAATCTCGACGTTTTTCTTTAGGCCGTGGCGAAACATGAAGTTGAGGCGATAGCTTTCACCGTCGAGAATGATACTTTCCTGTGGCGCACTTTCCGTGACCGAGGCGCTGGCAATATCAAGCACAGTCCATGATGTCGTTGAGTTGATTGCTGTGATCTTTCCTTTTTCTAGTGGGGGTAAACCGTGTGCCTGTATGAATGGGTTTTGATTGACGGTGTAAAATGGCGCAGTCGCCTCGGCAAGCGCTTGGGTTAACGGTATTACCGCTGTGAAAATGCATAGCGATACGAGCAACGAGCGTGGGTAACGTTTCATTATTATTGTTTTATTGTGATTTATTTATTATGGATTATATAAGTAATTATGTCTGTTGTCGCAGATTGGCGGGTGAGCACTGGCGAAACGACGGCGGATGATTGCGTGTATCATGGGCAGATTGAATCTGATTGCAGTGGGCGTGTGGCAGTGATGAGCAAAGATAAAACGTGTTCGGTGCTATGCCTGAGGGGGCCAACGGCGGCAGGTAAAACGGATATTGCGGTGCAACTGACCGAGATGCTGCCGTGCGAGATTATTAGTGTCGATTCAGCAATGATCTATCGCGGCATGGATATCGGCACGGCCAAGCCCGATGCCGCGACGTTGGCACGCGCACCGCACCGTTTGATTGATATCTGTGATCCGACTGAGGCTTATTCCGCCGCGCGTTTTCGCACAGATGCACTGCAGGCGGTCGAGGCGATCATCGCCAACGGCAAGATCCCACTATTGGTGGGTGGGACGATGCTCTACTTCAAGGCGTTGCTTGAAGGACTCTCGCCGCTGCCGTCGGCAGATACAGCGGTACGGGTGCAATTAGAGGCAGATGCGGAACAGGTGGGATGGGGCGAGATGCACATGCGTCTTGCGCAGGTGGATGCGGTGTCAGCGGCTCGTATTCATCCCAATGACCCGCAGCGTATTCAGCGCGCGCTGGAGGTGTATGAGATTACCGGTCGCTCACTGACCGAACTGACCGGCAGCGAGACGCGTGAGCCCTTTCCGTATCCGCTTAAAAAACTGATTGTTGCGCCGCCCGAGCGCGCCGTACTGCATCGCCGTATCGAACTTCGTTTTCAACAGATGATGGCGCAAGGTTTTTTGGCGGAGGTGGAGGGCCTTTATAGCCGCGCGGAACTACATGCGGGATTACCGGCGATTAGATCTGTCGGATATCGCCAACTATGGGCCCACCTCGACGGAGAATTGACGCTTGATGAGGCGGTTGAACGTGGCATCATCGCCACCCGACAGCTCGCAAAACGGCAGATGACGTGGCTCCGCGCCGAGAAAAATGAAAAATGGGTTGACGGTAGTGATAAAAATGTTATGAATACAGTCTTGAAATATAGTTCAATAGGCACTATCTAGATAAGCTGTAGTGCAAACTAGGTAGCGCTTGCTACAATTGCGCAGGAATAGAGAGGGGTATTGCTTTGTTCTGTGTAGAATAATCATATTTCAGGATAGCTGAATAGTCCGTCCATCGTTAATGGATATAAGGAGAATAATAATGGCCAAAGGGCAATCCTTACAAGACCCTTTTTTGAATGCTTTGCGCAAGGAACGCATCCCTGTATCAATCTATTTAGTCAATGGAATCAAGTTGCAAGGTCAGGTCGAATCATTTGATCAGTTTGTTGTTTTGCTAAAAAACTCCGTGAGTCAGATGGTTTATAAACATGCGATTTCGACCGTTGTTCCGGCACGCAATATTAAAGCGTCGTTAGCAGAAGAATCAGCTGTAGATGAGTGATGTTGTTGCCGGTAATGTGGTTATAGTGGGGTTGAACGCGCTTGTTTGATAGACGCAATGTTTGATCGGCCACAGGGCGGTACCC
>CALZIG010000118.1 GCA_945787585.1 uncultured Gammaproteobacteria bacterium
AATTCACTAGCGAACCATTTTGAGTTATACCGGCATTAATCCGTAGTTTGTGTAGTGACGCAATCTGTTGATAGCCGGCAGGGTTGGGGCCACTGGCATCGATCTGGTCAATTTCCATTGTAGCTGAGCCCAGGTTTAGACCTTGCGGTGACAGGGCGGTATCCGAGGTGGTGCTAAATCCCTTCATTGAGAATTGCATGCTGCCCATTGCGACTTCCAGTAAAGGTGCGGTGGCGTCTATTTTGGCCGCGACCTTATTCCAGTTGCCGGTAACCGTACCGCTGAAGCCCTTCCAGTTAACCGCTGCACCACCGATATGCGATGGGCCCTGGTAGGCGGGAATGTGCATATCGGTGATGCTAGAATTGTCATTTTCGAAGTATGAGGTGGCGGTGAAAAAAGGTTTGTCCTTGAAGTAGAAGCGTTCTATTTCACGGTATTCATCACTCAGCTCAATGGTGGAGATAAACTTCGCCAGTGTTATCGCAGAGGGGGCATCACTAATCAGTGGGCCATGTTCGATCTCGTGTTTCATCGTCAGCTTAAAGTTTTCGGGGAACTGTGGTGCGCCCGGTGTTGGGTCCTGCTGTGCATTTTTCATATCGAGCGAGAATGAGGTGTAGACCATGGTGGTACGGTAGCCGCGTTCGTAGCGGCCAAGGGTGAGCTGCATTTCCGGTGGCAATTGAGGTGAGGTGGCAAGTACTTCAAACTGGGTGCGGAACTGCTTTTCTATGTGCGTTCCGATCATGTACGGGATTGCGGCTACGGCACCGCCTGCGATTAATAGTGTGCCGATCGTCAAAGCCTTTTTCATTGTCATCTCCTCTGTGTGACGTGTCTGATGGAGCGGGTGTCAGCCGGGAATATATTTAGTACGTTATTATGATTGCTTCTTATCGGATGAGTGGCGGAAATGATTAGGCTGGGAGGGAGAGTTAAACGTTAAATGCGAAAGGTGTAGCAGGTAGCCTGGATTTCATGAAATGAAATCCAGGGTTGTTGTGACACGAACCATCGTCCTTCGAGTTTTGCTGAAAGCTCAGTCCGGGCTAGATATATTTATTCACCACTGACTTTATTACGCCCACCTGTTTTGGATTTATAAAGTAAACTATCCGCTCGTTCGATCAATTGCTCGCTATTTTCAGGTGTACGGTAATGGGCGACACCGATGGAAATTGTGATTCGGCCAATGGTCTCTTTATCTACGGTTCTAACAAGTTTGGTTCGCTCAATGGCCTGACGAATGTTCTCTGCTACTTTCATGGCTCCTGCGTGCGGGGTGTTGGGCAGGATGACCGAAAACTCTTCACCGCCGTACCGAGCAACGAGGTCATTTCCTTTGACGCAATTTTTAATGGTGTTTGCGATGCAGCGGATCACCTTGTCTCCCATCGGGTGGCCATGGGTATCATTAATGGCTTTGAAGTGATCGATATCAAGCATTAAAAAACTGAAGTGTTCATCGCTTTCCTGACTATGCTTAATGTTTTCTTCGAGACAACTCATTAATGTTTTTCGATTTGCCAAGCCAGTAAATGGATCCAAAGAGGCCTCTTCTTTGGCTTTGTTTAATTCTTTGCGTAAACGTTCTATTTCCTGTGAGTTTTCTTTGATGCCTAGCTGTAACATCTGAGTAGAATTTTGAATTGTTTTTAATTCAGTTTTGAGCACTTGTACGACACCTTTGATGTCATTAGCATCAGGATTGTCATTTAGCTTCTGAGATTGTTGGTTTAATGTATCTTCGAACTGTGTGGAAGAATTTCCTGCTTCATCCAGATTTCCCTGGACCGCGGATAATGTTGCCATCAGTTCCTGTTGTAGGTTCCGCATATTGATTTCATCTGCTTGTGCGACATGTTCAAAATAGAGCGTTTTATTTAGTTCATTAGTAAACGGTTTTTTTTGTACAATATAGTCATCAATCGCTTGTTTTAAAGGAATGTTGGTGCCACTGACGTATTCGTACCAGACTGCATAGTTCTGTGGATAGACGGGGATGTCATACTGACTCATGATAGGCAAAGCGGTTCGCAGGTACGCGATGCTGTCGATAGTGTTGTCTTGTGCCATTAATCGTTTCCCTTTGTCAATTCAGAATCGATGGTTTGCTGCTTTTAAATGTTAATGTTAATACGTGCTAATTATTACATGTTGCCGGACTGATTGGTAATATCAACATATAATGTCAGTCGTTGTCCCGGTTGTAGATATTGACCACGTGCCTTTGGGTTCCAGCGTTTAAGATTATTAATACTCACGTTAAAACGTTGAGAGATACGCGAGAGTGAATCGCCTTTACGTACTACATAGCGTATGCGTTGGGTCACTTCATTCAGTGCCGGGGTGATGTCCGGTGAACCTTTTTTTACGCTGCGCGATGTCGATTTCCAGATCACCAGAGTCTGCCCGAGTCGCAGTGTGTCGCGCGGTGCCATCGCATTCCAGCGTGCAAGCTGACGAACGCCAACGTTATACGCTCGTGAAATATCCCAGAGTGTATCTCCATTTTTAACTTTATAGGTGACTTTGGTGCCTTTTTTAGTTTTGCTCTTTATGCTTTTGGCACGTTGCGTTGAACTCAGGCTGTAGGTGTCGGGGGATGACGCCGCGATCGGAATCATCAGGTTTTTACCTGCGCGTATCATGTGTCCACGGAGTTCATTAACGTCTTTGATAACAGCAACGGTGGTTTTATAACGTTCGGCGATATGGCCGAGTGTCTCGCCGTTACGAATGCGGTGACGTGCCCATTTAACGCGGTTTTCTTTGGGCAACGCGGCCAGGTTTTGTTTGAACTGCGCTGCATTTTCGAGCGGGATTAACAGGTGGTGGGGGCCATCCGGATCGGTCGCCCAGCGGTTGAACGCGGGATTGAGGCGGTAGAGTTGTTGAAGTGGCAAGCCTGCAAGCTCGGCGGCTTTGGCGAGGTCGATCTGTGAGCCGGTGGCTATTTTTTCAAAATAGGGGGCGTCGGTAATCGTCGGAATTGTAATATTATGCTGCTCTGGCGCGGCGATGATATCGCGAATCGCCAATAACTTTGGCACATAGGCGCGGGTTTCACGGGGGAGCTTGAGTGACCAGAAATCGGTGGGCTTGCCGAGGCGTTGGTTGCGGCGGATCGCCTTGCGTACGGTACCACCCCCTGAATTATAGGCGGCGAGTGCGTGTAACCAGTCTCCGGAAAACTGACGATTTAGCACCTCGAGATAGTCAAATGCGGCCATCGTTGCCGCGGTAATGTCGCGGCGGCCATCGTACCACCAGTTCTGTTTCAGGCCATACATCTTGCCCGTGCCGGGGATGAACTGCCAGATGCCGGAAGCACGGCCATGCGAGTAGGCAAAGGGTTGAAAGGCGCTTTCAACGACAGGGAGTAGCGCCAGTTCCATCGGGATGTTGCGCCGTGCGGCCTCTTCTACAATGAAGTGCAGGTAGGGCTGCGCACGTTCGCTGGTGCGATCGATATATTCCTGGTGTCGTGCATACCAGCGCCGCTCTGAAACAGTGCGTTTGTGTTCGCTCTTAGGCAGCGCAAAGCCGTTGCGGATGCGTTGCCACAGATCCTGCGGTCGTTGGGCTGCAAATTGCTGGTCAAGGTCATGGGTCGTGATCGCTCCTGCGGCGATAGGCTCAAGCGGCAGCACTTCAATGGCGCTTAGCGTATCGGTGCTGAGCGTCGTATGTTCGGGGTCGAGGATGGGTGCCAGTTCAGCATTACGCCAGAACTCGACCGGTTCCGCTTGAGTCGCGAGGGATGTAACGGATGAGTCTGCCGACGATTTTGCGTCTGGCTGGATCGTTGTGCTGCTACAGCTACTCAGCAGCAGTGCCCCAGCAATGCCGAAAATAAGGTGTAAATAGTTGTTTTTAAGATTGATTACCATGACTAAACTCAGCTGTTCCTAATGTCATTGAATCGGCCATTATAGGAGAGATCTTGAGATGAATGTTACATTTGACGCATGTTTAGCCAATTCATATGGCCATAGCGTGATGGCCTCCTCAAAAACGGTCTTTCCAGTCTCTGATGATGCGGAATGCCGCCGCTGCACTGCTCGGCGGCTGTAAGCCATTGTCGGTGGCATAGCGTGTGGCTGCAGCGGTGATTTCGGCGGTATGGCAGCGTAGAAATGGATTAATCTTTTTTTCATCACCTAAGGATGATGGCAGGGTGATTTTGCCTGCGACGCGCATCGAGCGAGTTTGCGCGATTTTTGCCTGAATATCGCTATTGTCGGGCGCCAGGTGGGCGGCAAACTGGAGGTTGGCGAGGGTATATTCATGGGCGCAGTAGATCAGCGTATCGTCGGGCAGGGCCGCAATTTTTTGCAGCGACTTGAACATATCATCATAGAGGCGAGTGTGTAGGCGCCCGCACCCGGCGCTGAAAAGGGTGTCTCCACAAAAGAGCTGTCCCGGTGTGCCCGGCTGGTAGTAGGCGACATGGCCTGCGGTGTGACCGGGCACGTCGAGCACCTGAAGCTGCGTGGCGCTATCGATGGTCACGAGATCGCCCTGTTTTACCGGATGCGTCATACCGGGGATGCGCTCTGTTGCAGGGCCATAGACGGGGATATCGTACTGCGCAAGGATCGGCTTGATGCCATCGACGTGATCGTGACAATGGTGGGTTACGATGATGGCGAAAGGGGTAAGGTGGTTTGCATTCAGGTAACTGAGTACCGGGCGCTCGTCACCCGGATCGACGATGACGACGTTTGACTGCGCGGCTGGCATCAGCCAGATGTAATTGTCTGCAAAGGCAGGGATGGCAACGGTATGTTTCATCGTTTCATGCTGGCAGCAATTGATCTGTGGGTCAATATTGGCGCAGCGTATTAATGGCGCATTTATAGCGGGTAGCGCACTAGATCGTGTATCGGTAGCAGGGTATGCTTAGCGGCATGGTGAGTAGACATAAACCAACTAATCAAAAGGGTAATGGACGCGTGGAAAGCCGTGCGAAAGCGGCATTGCGTGACTGGTTTCAACTTCCTTTGGGACAGCAGCTGGCCGCCCGTGAAAAGGAAGAGCTCGATAAGGTACTGGTCAATCTGTTTGGCTTTCACCTGCTACAGGTCGGGTGTTTGCTTAATGAAGATATCTTGAGTGCCAGTCGCATTCTGCACCGTGTGGTAGTGGATGGCGATGCGGATGGAACGACGACATTAGTGGCGCTCAATGGCTTGCCCGATGCACTGCCGATCGATTCTGATAGTGTGGATGTGGTGGTGTTGCATCATATTCTGGAGTTCGAATATAACCCGCACGAAGTACTGCGAGAGGTGGATCGAATCCTGGTGCCAGAGGGGCATGTTGTCATTATTGGCTTCAACCCGTGGAGCTGGTGGGGGTTTCGGCGTTTTTTGCGTAGCCGTAGTGGGCCACCCTGGTGTGGCCGCTTTCGTAGCGCGTGGCGCATGCGGGACTGGTTATCCCTGCTGGGATTTGATCACGAACTATCGCGCTGGTTCTTTTTCCGGCCACCGGTACAGAATGAAGGGGTGATGCGACGCCTTGAGGTGCTGGAACGCGCCGGTGAACGTTGGTGGCCCTTCTGGGGCGGGGCTTTTCTGGTGGTGGGTAAAAAGCGTGTCATCACGATGACACCGATCAAGCCGCGTTGGCGACCTAACGGCGGGCTGATGGATCCACGTTTCGGAAAACCTTCGGCCGGTAGTACTTCATCACGTGCCCATCAGCAGACAAAATTTCGAATCATTAACAGGAAAAAATGTGAGTAGCGAGACAACAGCTTCAGAGGCAACAGTAGAAATTTTTACCGATGGCGCATGCCGTGGCAACCCCGGACCGGGTGGCTGGGGGGTGTTGATGCGTGTTCAGGGAAAGGAAAAATCGCTTTATGGTGCCGAGCCGCACACCACCAATAACCGCATGGAGCTGATGGCGGCAATCAAGGGGTTGCAGGCGTTAAAGCGCCCATGTCGGGTGAGCCTCACCACTGATTCGCAGTATGTGCGGCAGGGCATTACCGAGTGGATTAGTAACTGGAAGCGGCGCGGGTGGAAGACCGCGGCAAAGAAACCGGTGAAGAATGAAGACCTATGGCGTGAACTGGATGCGGCGTGCGCGGCACATGAGGTTGAATGGCACTGGGTGCGCGGCCATACCGGTCATCGTGAAAATGAGGTGGCGGATGTGCTCGCCAACCGGGCGATTGATGAGATGCAGGCCCATGCCTAACCTCAACTGAAACAACCTTAGCAGAGTAAATATTGAATATGCGGCAAATCATACTGGATACCGAAACCACTGGCCTCGAGCCTAAACAGGGCCATCGTATTATCGAGATCGGTTGTGTTGAAGTGATCGGCAGACGCCTCACCGGGCGTCATTATCACCAGTACCTGCAACCCGATCGTGAGATCGATGCGGGCGCGATTGAAGTACACGGCATCACCAATGAATTTCTGGTCGATAAACCACGTTTCAGTGATGTCGCGGCAGATTTTATCGAATTCATTAAGGGCGCGGAACTGGTAATTCATAATGCGCCGTTCGATGTGGGCTTCATCAATAATGAATTTCGCCTGCTGAGCCGCACACACGATCTGCTGGAAACCTTCTGCGGCATCCTCGACACACTGGCGCTCGCGCGCAGAATGCACCCCGGACAGCGCAATAGTCTTGATGCGCTGTGTAAGCGTTACGATATCGATAACACTCAGCGTACGCTACATGGCGCGCTGCTCGATGCGGAGATCCTCGCCGATGTCTATTTGATGATGACAGGCGGTCAGCGCAACCTGTTACTGGGGGGGGAAGAGAATGCGAGTGGCAGCAAGGCGCAGGCGATCAGACGCGTGCAGCTGATATCGGGTGCGCTTAAGGTAGTGCCTGCCAGTAACGATGAAATGGCGGCGCATGAGGGGCGACTGGCTGCGATTGAAAAACAGGGCGGCCGTTGTGTGTGGCGACAGCTTGAGGGCAATATCGACGAGGTGAATCTGTAATGTTTAAAAACATGAAGCAATTTTTTGAAGCACGCATTCAATCCGCCATGGAAAGTGAAAGCGATAGCGATGAGCAGTCGTTGCGTCTCGCGACTGCGGCGTTGATGATTGAGATGACGCGCGCTGATTTTGAAGTGACGGATGATGAACGTAGCGCCGTTGATAGTGTGCTGCGTGAGCTGTTTGCGATCAGTGAAAGTGAGGCGAATGAACTTGCGGTGCTGGCCGAGGCCGAGGTCGATAATGCCGCCTGTCTGTATGATTTTACCCGTATGGTGGATCAATCATTCACGCAGCCGCAGAAGCAGCGTGTGGTTGAAATGTTGTGGCGTGTCGCCTTTGCCGATACCCAGAAAGATCATCACGAAGAATATCTAGTGCGAAAGATTGCAGATCTAATTCATGTCTCGCATGAAGACTTCATCAAGGCACGTCATCGTGTCGAGCAGGGATTGGCAGAGTAGTTAACGCATTTTTGCGCTAGTGATAAAGCTGTACTGAAATGGTGGGGGGGGAGTTGGAACCAGTCGCGTGGTTAATTCTCACCGAGCATTGATAGCTCACGGTTAATCGACGTGGCGTCACCGAGATTGAGCTCCATTAAGCGACGTAGATGCGAAATGCTATCGAAGTCGATATGTTCACAGCGAAAGCCGACCTGGGTTTTTTCAATATGGGCAACCGTGACGTTCATAGCGATAGTGATATCATTATTAAGCTGAACTTCTATTTTATATGCATCATCAATGTTGCCTTGCCACGCGTCAGGGCGTTCTAGTAATACCCCGTTAAGTGATATATCGATGAGCTGAGTGAGCCAGTGACCACCGCTGTTGTCGCTGACAGTGGTGGTGGCATCAAAGTCAACGCGGGTAAAGCGACGTTTTTCTTCTGAGGTATCATCGTTCATGAGGGTATTTCCTTACGCATTATCAGTGCCTAGTAAGTTTAAGAGTATATTCTCATATATAGCTGACAATTGGTGGAGATCTTTAGCGCAAACGCATTCATCGATTTTATGGATGGTGGCATTTAACGGCCCCAGTTCAATCACCTGGCTACCCGTAGGCGCAATAAATCGACCATCAGAGGTGCCGCCACTGGTGGAGAGTTCGGCATCGATTCCAGTTACGTGGTTGATGGCGGCGATGGTAGCATTCACCAGCGTGCCGGGTGGGGTCAAAAAAGGGTGGCCGGAGAGCGTCCAGTGGATGGTGTAGTTGAGCTGATGCTGATCCAATACCGCCTCAACGCCATCGCGCAACTGCTGTTCGGTGACTTCGGTAGAGAAGCGGAAGTTGAAGATCACCTCCAGATCGCCGGGGATTACATTGGTCGCACCGGTACCACCGTTGATATTGGAGACCTGAAATGAGGTCGCCGGAAAGTAGTCGTTGCCGCGATCCCATTCAATCGCACAAAGCGCTGTGAGTGCGGGTGCAAAGAGATGAATAGGATTTTTCGCCAGCTGTGGATAGGCGATATGGCCCTGTACACCGTGAACGGTTAACTTGCAGCCCAGTGAGCCACGGCGGCCATTTTTGATTACATCGCCGAGTTTCTCAGCGCTGGTGGGTTCGCCCACCAGGCACCAGTCGATCTTCTCACCGCGCGCTTCCAGATGCTCCACTACTTTCACGGTACCGTTGATGCTGGGGCCTTCTTCATCGCTGGTGATCAGGAAGGCGATTGAGCCGTGATGATCTGGATGTTCTGCGACAAAGCGTTCGCACGCGGTGACCATCGCGGCCAGGCTGCCTTTCATGTCGGCGGCACCACGCCCATAGAGCATGCCGTCACGTACTTCAGGTTTAAAGGGGTCGGATTGCCACTGTTCGCGCGGGCCGGTCGGCACCACATCGGTATGGCCGGCAAAGGCAAACACCGGCGCTTGATTACCCCGGCGCGCCCAGAAATTATCGACATCATCAAAGCGTAGCCGTTCGATGGTAAAGCCGATCGCCTCAAGGCGCGCGATCATCACAGCCTGACACCCTTCGTCTTCGGGGGTGACCGAAGCGCGTGAGATCAGGTCACAGGTAAGTTCAAAAGTCGCTGACATGGTTAGAGTAGTTCCGCTGCGTAATTGTTTTCATCGAAGCCGACCATCACTGCCGCGCCGTATTCAACGACAGGCCGTTTGATCAATGTTGGTTCTGCGACCATCAATTTGAGCGCCTTACCTTTGTTGATGTCGGCCTTGTCGTCATCGCTGAGCTTGCGCCACGTCATGCCGCGACGATTGAGTAGCAGCTCCCAGTCGACCACACCTGCCCATGTTTTGGCCTTCGTTGCTGTCAGCCCATCTTTGCGAAAATCGTGAAAGTGGTATTCGACACCGTTGGCGTCGAGCCACTTGCACGCTTTTCTGACGGTGTCGCAATTTTTGATGCCGTAGAGTGTAATCATCGTGGGGCTTAAGATTCGCGCAGCAGTTCGTTGATGCCTACTTTGCTGCGGGTCTTTTCATCGACCTGTTTGATGATTACCGCGCAGTAGAGGCTGTGTGAACCATCTTTGGCTGGCAGGTTGCCCGGTACAACGACGGCACCGGTGGGCACGCGACCAAAGGTGATTTCGCCGGTCATGCGGTTGTAGATCTTGGTGCTCTGTCCGATGTAGACGCCCATTGAAATGACGGCGTTCTCTTCCACTACAACCCCTTCAACGATCTCCGAACGTGCGCCGATGAAACAGTTATCTTCGATGATGGTGGGGTTGGCCTGCAATGGTTCCAGTACGCCGCCGATGCCCACGCCACCCGAGAGATGAACGTTTTTACCGATCTGTGCGCATGATCCGACGGTTGCCCACGCATCGACCATGGTGCCGCTATCAACATAGGCACCGATGTTGACGTATGACGGCATCAACACCACATTGGGCGCGATGTAAGAACCGCGACGTGCAGTGGCCGGTGGCACCACGCGCACACCGGATTCGCGGAAGTCACGAGAGTTGTAGTCGGCGTACTTTGACTGCACCTTGTCGTAGTAGTTGGTGAAGCCACCCTTAATGAATGCGTTATCTTCGATGCGGAATGAAAGCAGTACTGCCTTCTTCAGCCATTGATTCACCACCCACTCACCATCTTGTTTTTCTGCGACTCGCAGGCTGCCGTTATCCAGCTGTGCCAGTGCGTCGTTCACCGCCTCTTTTACCAGCGTATCGACGTTACGCGGATTGATTTCGGCGCGGTTTTCAAAGGCTTTTTCGATGATGGCTTGTAGATCACTCATGGTGCTTTATTTCTCCGTTAATAAACTATTTGTTAAGTGTTAATAATGAAATCTTTGATGCGCTGGGCCGCCTCGATGCATTCATCGAGCGGTGCAACGAGCGCAATACGTACGTAGCCACTGCCGGGGTTGATGCCGTGCGCCTCGCGCGACAGATAACTGCCGGGCAGCAGGTTGATATTTTTCTGGGCGAACAGCTGCTGCGCAAATTCAGTATCCCCCCCTGCTCCATTAGCGGTAAAGCGTTCGGGTATTTTAAGCCAGAGGTAAAAACTGGCGGCCGGGTGGGTAGCCTCAGTGACAGTGTTCAGTATATCAAGGACGACTGCAAACTTTTCCCGGTATTGTGTGCGGTTTTCAACCACATGTTTTTCATCTTGCCACGCCGTGATGCTGGCGCTCTGAATATAGGGCGACATCGCACAGCCCTGGTAGGTGCGGTAGAGCAGGAATTCCTTAATCAGCGCGGCATCACCTGCCACAAACCCAGAGCGCATGCCGGGTAGATTGGAACGTTTTGAGAGACTGTGAAACACCATGCAGCGCCTGTAATCGCTGTTACCGATTTGTGCAGCGACTTGCAGCAGCCCCACCGGCGGATTTGCTTCGTCGAAATAGAGCTCGGAGTAGCATTCATCGGAGGCGATGATGAAATCATATTTTTCCGCCAGCTCAATCAGTTTGGCCAGTGTTGCAGCGTTGATCACTGCCCCGGTCGGATTGCCGGGGGAGCAGAGATAGAGCAGCTGGCAGTGCTGCCACGCCTCGGCCGGGACGCTGTCGAAATCGGGCAGCCAGTCGCTCGCGGCGGTGGTGTTGATGAGCCACGGCTCGGCACCGGCGAGTAACGCCGCCCCCTCATAGATCTGATAGAACGGATTCGGCATCATCACTAGCGGTTGGGGTTGGCTGCGGTCGACGACGGCCTGCGCAAAGGCGAACAGTGCCTCGCGGGTGCCGTTGACCGGCAGCACATGGCGCTCTGCATCGACGCTCGCGGCCGGCAGTGAAAAGCGTTGCATCAACCAGGTGGCAATCGTCTCACGCAGTGCGGGCGTGCCTTTGGTGAGCGGATAGTTGGCGAGCCCGTGCAGGTGGTCGATGATCGCGTCGGTGACAAACGCGGGCGGGCTGTGTTTGGGTTCACCAATCGCCAGATTGATTGCGCGATAGCCCTTGTCGGGGGTGATCCCGGCCTTCAGTTGTGCCAGTTTTTCGAAGGGGTAGGATTGCAGTCTGGATAAATCGGGATTCATGCGCGTTTAGTCGAATGTGAAAGTGGGCGAGCCGTGCTATGGTAGGCGAAATTTAAAGTTATCCGCACAGTATAATTCATTCAGCCATATGCCGTCCAAACAGAGCCACATTATCTTGCCCGTCCTGGCGTTATTACTCGGCGCGACCCTGTGGGGAACCTTCTGGTATCCGTTGCGATTATTGGAGCAGAACGGTCTGGTGGGTCTGTGGGCATCGTTGCTGATCTACGGTGCAGCGTTGATGGTCGGCCTGCCGGTGGTGTGGCGGCGTGGCTATCCCATCGTGCGCCCGTGGATGCTGCTGTTGCTCGCCTTTGTCAGCGCGTGGTGCAATATCGCTTTTATCCTTGCGATTATCGAAGGCAATGTGGTGCGCGTAACGCTGCTCTTTTTTCTCTCACCACTATGGACGGTGATCCTCAGTAAAATGCTGCTCGATGAACCACTGACCCGCGCCGCGCGCATTACGCTGTTGCTGGCGCTATGCGGTGCGCTGATCATGTTGTGGGATACCGACATGGGTGTGCCGTGGCCGCAGGGCAGGGCGGACTGGCTGGCGCTCTCATCCGGTTTTGCCTTTGCATTCGCCAACGTGCTGATTCGCAAAATGCACGACGTCGAGATCTGGGTGAAGACCGTCTTCACCTGGGTAGGTGCGGTCTCGCTTGCCGCGGTGTGGCTACTGGTGGCCGCCGTGCCGCTGCCGGAGGTGGAGCGCGGTGTGGTGATCGGCGCACTTTCACTTGGTGCGATCGGCATGGTGGTGATGACGCTGGTGGTGCTTTACGGGGTGACGCATATGCCGGCGCATCGCTCGGCGGTGATTTTACTATTTGAACTGGTGGTCGGCGCGGTCTCTGCACAACTGCTTACCGATGAGCAGGTGATGCTCAACGAGTGGGTCGGCGGGGTGCTGATTGTGCTTGCTGGTTGGTATGCCGCACGGCATCAGATGCGCGGCAATAAATAGCATAATCAGCGCAGGAAGCCAGTGTTGCAATCATTCTAGTCACAGCTGTGGCTTCCTGCGCCAGGTTAGGTTCAGCACCTCTGATTAAGGCGTGATGTTCGGTAGCTCATTTGAAAGGATATCAAGATTAGGCAGCATGATGATCTCAATGCGGCGATTAAGCTCTCGACCTTCCGCAGTCTCATTAGAGGATCTTGGGTGAAATTCACCAAAACCAGCTGCGGAGATATTTTCAGGTGTAACCCCAAGCTCTGTTAACAGATGGACGACAGCGAGCGCACGCGCGGTGGATAGCTCCCAGTTACTTGGAAAGCGAGCGGTGTTAATGGGGTTATTATCAGTATGCCCCTCAATCTGAAAACGTCTGTCTGAAAACTGACTCATTGCGGCCGCGATAGGTGTTATCGCCTCAGTACTTTCAGGGTTTAGATTAGCGCTACCACTTTTAAACAGTACGTTATTGGGCAGATTGATCACAATGCGGCCCTGTTCAATGCTGACCGTTAATTGGCCGCCATCGATCATGGTTTTTAGACGATTGACAAATTGCGCATAGATTTCGTTACGACGTGTGGTTTCGGCCTCTATCTCTCGTAGTGTGGCGAGTTGTGCCTGAGAGGCGGAGAGTTCTTTTTGAAGCGCCTGTTTTTTGGCTTCAAGTTTAGTGACGTCATCCTGCGTGGCAGCTACCTTCTTACGTGCGTCCGCTAATTCTTGTTCAGTTTGTGCGATCTGTTGTTCTGCCGCAGCCAATGCCTGTTTTGTTTTTTCAATTTGTTGTTGATTACGATTAATTTCATCTTGCGCACTGCCCAGAGATTGCTTCATCGAGTCCAGCTCTGCGAGCGCCATTTCATGTTTGCCACTGGAAACACAGCCGGTTAAAAAGACTGTGAGCAGTATGGTGATGGTAAGTATGCGATATATCATGTTGACTCCCCGGTATTTGTAGCCATGAAAATAAAAAGGTTATTGACCCTGGTTTATTCAAGGGTGTTTTATGAAATTTTTTAGGATATTAACAGAGCGCTATGAGCAAATATTGGACTAGTTCACATTTTCAAAGTGACTGTCTGTCTGTGTTGAGTGATTAACTAATAATCAGCGTTGTGATGTTCAGTGGAGTAGTGTGAAAGAAGAAATGGATTTTATCAAATAAATAATGACGAAAAGCATCAATATTTTTGCGTTATTACCGTGACGGGGTATGATTAATCTGCTAGTGTTCGCCGCTGTTTTTCGAGGCCATCCCAAAATTCAGCGACTCCATTCAGCATTTCGTTGCCATAATAAATAAACTTATCTTCATCAATGTCACGATTAAAATAGAGTTCTTCCAGCTCTTCCTGAGTATGTGCGGCGTGCTGTGACTCTATCAATGCGTGCCAGGTGAAAAAGCCGAGGGGAAGTTTGATGTCGCTAGTGTCATTGAATTTATCAAACCCTTTGATGAGTTGCTCCCAGAAACCGGCGGCGGCCCAGTTTTCGACGGCGTAGCTGGCAGCCTGTGAAATCAGGTAATCTTCATTGCCGTAAATACGGGTAAGTTCATCGCAGAAAAATAGCGTTGATTCGGTGCCGTGTCGTCGTTTGCCAATATCATTAAATTCAAGGCCGAGTTTTTGCGCCATGCGATAGAGCCATTCAAAGTGGGCGGCTTTGAAACGAAATTGTCCGCCCTCGACTGACCCTTCGGTTGAGACGATGTCTGGATTAGTTGCAGCGTTAAGGTCATCTTTCGTTTTCTTTGCGGTGTTTTGGCCATTGAAAATAACGCCAATCTCATTGGCAAGAATCTCTTTGGATGCGTGCATGCCTTCAAGTGTGTCGGCATTGATGGTTTTATGCAGTTGCGCGATCAGAAACAGGTTTGAGAACACTGAAAACTGCACCACAAACGCGCTGATTTGCGCCTTGTTTTGATGGCCCTGCTCGAACCAGTTGCAGTAGTGGTTACTGACGATGACAGGATGGTTGAGTAGCTCTTCATTAATGCGTTTCTGAAAGGCGAGAAAACGTTGTGCCTTGTCGATGGTGTAGCCGACCTCATTCGCGATCAGTGCCTTGAGTGAAGGTTCAGTAAGCCCTTCTATATTATGCTGTTTGGCAAACAGAGTGAGTGTGCTGGCATCATTCATAGAAATCGTCGCTGTCGTCAGGAGGGGAGTTCGAAATCGGGTTGATGTTCAGGCGCGGCATGCTGGAAGGCGCTGAGGGCCATGCAATGGTCTTCGATCTTGTTGAGGGTTGGGTATTGACTGGTGTCG
>CALZIG010000119.1 GCA_945787585.1 uncultured Gammaproteobacteria bacterium
GGGGCACGGAAATCTGGGGCGAGAAGTGATTATTGATCGTACCCACCACCGTGGCCTTTAAAGGGTAGACGTAACATCCACTTTAACGATTGTGCCTGAGGTTGTTGAAACTGTTGCAGGCCAATGATCATCTGGTCATGCCCCTGTGCCGGCTGAGCACGATAGGTGCCGAAGAGTCGATCCCACCATGGCAGGTTGAAGCCGTAATTACTGTTGGTCTCTTGATTGATAATTGAGTGGTGAACGCGGTGCATATCGGGTGTGACGATAAAGCGCCGTAAGACATGATCGACCTGAAAAGGGATATAGACATTGCTGTGGTTAAACATCGCTACGGCGTTGAGAATGATCTCAAAGATTAGTACCGCAATGATGGCGGGGCCTAACAGGCAGATGATTGTCATCTTGATCAGCATTGATAAGATGATTTCAATGGGATGAAAACGGGCTCCGGTGGTGACGTCAATGTCGACATCGCTATGGTGCATCATGTGAAGGCGCCACAACATCGGCACACGATGAAAAAGGCGATGTTGCAGATAGATGCAGAGATCAAGCACGATCACAGCAACGATCACTTCAATCCATAGCGGGAGGTTTATCTGATTGAAGATCCCCCACTGCTGTTGCGAGGCGTAGAGGGCAACTCCGATGGCGGCCGTGGGAAAGAGAAGGCGCAATAGCAGCGTATTGAAAAAGGTGATGCCGAGGTTGTTGAACCAGCGAAAGCGTTTGGCACTGCGTAGTGGTCGGCGGGGAGACTTGAGTTCCCACAGCGCCATGATCGCAAATATGCCGAAGAAGCAGCTGAGGCGGAGAATGAGTTCGAGGTTATCGTTTTCCATGCACGATACTCATCGGTGAATCAGCGGCTGGAAGAGGCCTTTGAGTGCGACCGTCGCGGTGAACGGTGTCGCCCACCCTCCGATTTTTGGTGACGGTGGGTACTGGGGCTTTTTTTAGGGTAGATCGGTGGCTCAGGGGCGACCAGTAATTCAGTCGTGACCGGCTCGGTTGGAATCTTGTGTCCGACATATTCTTCGATATCAGGCAAGGTAAAGGCGTAGTCTTCACAGGCGAAACTGATGGCGGCGCCACTGCTACCCGCACGCGCGGTGCGACCGATACGATGGACATAGTCCTCGGCGTCCTGCGGTAGATCATAATTGAAGATGTGGCTTACTTCAGGAATATGCAGGCCGCGCGCCGCGACATCGGTGGCGACCAGAATCGGCAGTTCACCATCCTGAAACTGCTTGAGCAGCGTAATACGCTTTTTTTGCGGGACATCACCCGAGAGCGTGCCGGCATTAAAACCGTTACCGGTCAGGAACGCATTGACCTTGTTACCCGCATCCTTGGTATTCACAAAAATGATAGAGCGTAGCGGGTTGAGTTTTTTCAGCAGGCCCAGCATTAACGGTATTTTTTCATCGTTCGAGGTGTAGTAGATGAGCTGCGTGACGTTATTCGCGGTGACCTTGTCCGTTTCAATCTTGACCAGTGTGGGGCTGTTCATGTGTTCGTAAGCAAGTTCTGTCACACGGAACGACAGTGTGGCGGAGAACAACAGGTTTAGACGATTTTCAGGGGTTGGCATACGCCGCAGCAGAAAACGGATATCTTTGATAAAGCCGAGATCAAACATTCGGTCTGCCTCATCAAGCACCATCACTTCAATCGATTTAAGATTAAAGAGATTCTGTTTGAAAAAATCAATGGTGCGTCCCGGCGTGCCGATCAGAATATCAAGCCCGCCACTCACCATCTCTTTTTGCGATTCGTAGCCGGCACCGCCGTAGACAACGCCAATCTTTAGCCCGGTCATCTCGCCGAGGGTGAGGGCATCTTTGTGAATTTGCAGCGCGAGCTCGCGAGTCGGGGCAAGCACTAAAGCGCGAGGATTATGACCAACGACGGATTTATCGGCCTTGCTGGTCAGCAGGCGGTTCATTAATGCAATTAAAAAAGCGGCTGTTTTGCCGGTGCCAGTTTGCGCCTGGCCGGCAATATCAGTGCCCGCTAACGCTAGTGGTAAGGTCTCTGCCTGAATCGGTGTGCATTGATTAAACCCTGTTTTTTCAATGCCCTGCAAGAGTTTTGCGGGAAGATTCAGTGAGGAAAATAGTGTGCTGGATAAATGATGTTCGCTCATAGTTAGAGAAAGAATAGCAGATTCAGAGATATCTTATGGTTTTTATTATTGACACAATGTTTGTGTATTGCGGTGAGATTGTTAATAATTACGTTCAGCCATAGATCCTGACACAGGGACGAGATGGGTTTTGGTCAATTGAATTAAAGTAATCTGGAGGCACAGAGGGTGAGTGACAATATTAGCGCTGTAACAGACGCGACATTTGAAGACGACGTATTAAAGTCTGAGGTACCTGTATTAGTAGACTTTTGGGCCGAGTGGTGTGGCCCATGCAAGATGATTGCACCGATTCTGGAAGAGATCGCGGCTGAATATGACGGCAAGATTCGTATCGCCAAGCTAAATATCGATGATAATCCAGCTACGCCACCACGTTATGGTATTCGTGGCATACCTACCTTAATGCTATTTAAGGCGGGTAATGTTGAAGCAACCAAGGTTGGCGCGGTTTCTAAATCTCAACTCTCAGCATTTATTGATAGTAATAACTAAAATTCGTTAATTTTAATTAAAGTATTTTAAGGGCTGGACGTTATCAAAAAATAATGATAGCGTTTAGCCCTGTTCTAATAAAAAAATAGACCAACGCCCTTACCGGCAACTCCTCTCCCAAGTAATAGCAGCCAATAGAAATATCTTTGGGGTGGAATCCGTTCTTTCTGTTGTCCACTTCATTTTTCAACAACTATCCAAAAAATCCATATGAATCTAACTGACCTGAAACAAAAATCCGCTGTAGAGCTGGTTGAGCTCGCCCGATCCATGGGTATCGAAAACATGGCGCGTTCGCGTCGACAAGATCTAATTTTTGCCATCCTTAAATCCCATGCCAAAAAAGGTGAAGACATTCACAGTGTCGGTGTGCTGGAAATTTTGCAGGATGGCTTTGGTTTTTTGCGCTCAGCAGACAGTTCTTATCTGGCGGGTCCGGATGATATTTATGTTTCCCCCAGTCAGATTCGTCGTTTTAGCCTGCGCACTGGTGATACCGTCGCCGGTAAAATTCGACCACCTAAAGAGGGCGAGCGTTATTTTGCGCTGCTAAAAGTCAGTGAGATCAATTTTGAATCCCCGGAAGTTGCGAAAAGTAAGGTGTTGTTTGAGAACCTGACACCGCTGTTCGCCAATGAACGCCTTAATCTGGAGCTGGGTAACGGCAGTACTGAGGACATCACTGCACGTATTATTGAGCTGGTATCGCCAATTGGTAAGGGGCAGCGTGGCATGATTGTATCGCCACCAAAGGCCGGTAAAACAATGATGTTGCAGAGTATTGCGCACTCTATTACGGAACAGAATCCTGAGTGCTATATGATCGTACTGCTGATCGACGAGCGCCCCGAGGAGGTGACCGAGATGGCGCGTTCAGTGCGCGGTGAAGTAATCTCCAGTACCTTTGATGAGCCTGCAACGCGCCATGTACAGGTTGCTGAAATGGTGATCGAAAAGGCAAAACGACTGGTTGAGCATAAGCGTGATGTGGTAATTCTTCTCGATTCGATCACCCGCCTGGCCCGTGCCTATAATACCGTCATACCGTCATCCGGCAAGGTGTTGACGGGTGGTGTTGATGCTAACGCTTTGCAGCGACCCAAGCGTTTCTTTGGCGCCGCGCGAAATATTGAAGAGGGCGGTAGTTTGACCATCCTTGCGACAGCGTTGATCGACACCGGTTCGCGGATGGATGATGTGATCTACGAAGAATTTAAAGGGACCGGTAATATGGAGCTGCATCTCGAGCGCCGCATTGCCGAGAAGCGTATCTACCCTGCGATCAATCTCAACCGTTCGGGTACGCGCCGCGAAGAGCTGCTAACCAAGCCGGACGAGCTGCAGAAGATGTGGATTCTGCGCAAACTGTTGCATCCGATGGATGAGCTGGCAGCGATGGAATTTCTGATGGATAAGCTCAAGGCGACCAAGACCAACGCCGAATTTTTTGATTCAATGAAGCGATAGGCGCCGTCGGCTTAAAGCCTATCGACTGATTAATCAATAGGTTAGTTTCATTTCGTGAATCCCGATACGATATTAACTTGCTGATCGGCAAGGATTTACATACAATACGCGGCCAACGTTTATGCGGTGCCTGGAGTGGGTTCAGGTGGCGGCATATAAGAATATTTGTGAGGTTGAACAGCATGAAATCAGACATCCATCCAGCATATGATGAAATTGACGTTACCTGTAGTTGCGGTAACACCTTTAAGACCCGTTCTACAGCAGGTAAAGCGTTACGTCTTGATGTCTGTTCGATGTGTCATCCTTTTTACACCGGTAAACAGAAGGTCCTTGATACCGCAGGTCGAGTTGACAAGTTTAGACAGAAATACGGTAAAAAAAGTTAATTTGAAGCGGCCGTCAAGCATGGCTGTTTTATTAAAAAGGGTGCCTGATTCAGGCACCCTTTTTTTGTTTGCGGCATGGGCGTTATGTCTCTGTCCGCTGCTTTATGCGGTGCCCAGTGTCGCTGGTGTAGCGCCGCATCAGTGTGTCGCTGCAAATGTCGATGAGTTCCTTAACGTTGAATATGTACACGATGGCGACACGCTGCATTTAGCAGACGGGCAAAAGGTTCGCCTGATTGGTATCAACACGCCAGAGTTGGCGCGCGATAAAAGCCCCGCAGAGGCGTATGGCATTGAGGCGCGCGATGCGCTGCGTCAGTTATTAAAGGCGGGCACCCGTGTCGGTATTCAGTACGGTCATGAGCGATATGACCGCCATGGTCGCACACTAGCGCATCTCTATCTTGAAGATGGTGGTAGTGTGCAGCAGTGGATGCTTGATAAAGGTTATGCCGCGGCGATAACGATCCCGCCTAACCTGCATAACGCCCATTGTTACCAGCAGGCAGAGCAGCAGGCACGGTTAGCGCAACGCGGCATATGGCGTCGAGGGGGTCTTAATACCGTTGATGCCACTGCACTCCAGCGCGGTGATCAGGGGTTTCGTCTGGTTAAAGGGCAGATAACAAAGGTTAAACGGACTAAAAAGTGGCTCTGGCTCACGTTGTCACCAAACTGTTCACTACGCATTGCACGTGCAGATACGCACTATTTTGATGACGGGTTACTGGCGTCATTGGCACAAAAGACGGTGGTGGCCCGAGGCTGGCTAACACAGCGAAAGGGACGGTGGTCAATGCGCATTCATCACACCAGCTCGCTGATGGTTATGGATGATTGATCATATTGACGAACATTAGAGGCCAACTTTGCGATGAGCGAGATAATATCTAAACGCACGCGCTGGATGAGATTTGCAGCGAATAAGGCAATGACCGATAATTGCCAGCCTGTGGCTGAAATAGATTCTATATATAAGGTGTGATGGCAGTATGACTAAAGAAAAAAAACAGGCGGCACTGAATTATCATGCGCAGCCAGAGCCGGGTAAAATCTGTATTTCGATCACCAAGTCCTGTATGACGCAGGAAGATCTGGGCCTGGCCTATACGCCGGGGGTCGCAGAACCCGTGCGTGAAATTGCCAAAGACCCTGAGGCGGCCTATAAATATACCGCGAAAGGAAACCTAGTGGCAGTGATTACAGATGGCAGTGCGGTGCTTGGGCTTGGCAATGTCGGTAGCCTCGCGAGCAAGCCTGTGATGGAAGGGAAAGGCGTGCTATTTAAAAAATTTGCTGATATCGATGTCTTTGATATCGAAGTGAATGCAAAAACCCCGCAGGACTTCATTAATACGGTCGCCAATATTGCGCCGACTTTCGGCGGTATTAATCTCGAAGACATTGCATCGCCCCACTGCTTTGAGATCGAAAAAACATTGAGCGAGCTGCTCGATATTCCCGTTTTTCATGATGACCAGCACGGCACCGCGGTGATCACTGCAGCAGGCCTGATTAATGGACTAGAACTGCAGGGCAAACAGCTCGCACAGGCGAAGATTGTCTGTCTCGGTGCCGGTGCTGCGGCGATCGCATCGATGCGCTTATTGATCGCGCTTGGGGCGAAAAAGGAAAATCTCAGGATGCTCGACCGCAGTGGGGTGATCTACCGTGGGCGAGAGAACATCAATGAGTTTAAACAGGAATTCGCGGTAGAGACCGAAGACCGCACACTGGCTGATGCAATGACGGGCGCCGATGTCTTCATCGGACTGTCCGGCCCAGATTTAGTCAGGCCGGAGCATATCGCTGCGATGGCCGACAAACCGATTGTTTTTGCGCTCTCTAATCCAGACCCTGAAATCTATCCTGCGGTCGCCAATGCGGTGCGTGATGACCTCATTATGGCCACTGGCCGCAGTGATTTCCCTAATCAAGTCAACAATGTATTGGGTTTTCCCTTTATCTTTCGTGGCGCACTTGATGTGCGCGCGCGCGCCATCAATGAGCAGATGCTGGTCGCAGCAGTGTATGCACTTGCAGACCTTGCACGTGAACCCGTGCCACAGGAAGTGCTAAGTGCCTATAAACTGGAAAAACTCAGTTTTGGGCGAAATTACATTATTCCCACACCGCTTGATCCGCGTCTGATTGATCGTGTGCCTGCGGCCGTGGCTTATGCCGCAGTGGAGTCCGGCGCTGCCAGCATGGATTATCCGGAGTTTTACCCACGTATCGAGCAGCGCTGTTACGCTTAGGCGGGGATGAATAATGAAGCTATCTATATAATCGTATTCAATTAATTGCCAGGATGGCCGATCCATGCCTGAGAATGTAAAGTTTAAGAATAACGCAGTGTTCTGAACAACCGGTATAGCGCTAAGGAGTAAGCATGAAAAAGATATCGATTATTGGTGCGGGGCGTGTGGGTGAGTCCACCGCACAGATTCTGGCCTATCGTGATAATGCCCATGAGGTGGTATTGACCGATATTCGAGACGGTGTGGCCAAAGGAACGGCGCTGGATTTGCAGGAGTCTGCTCCGTTATTTGGTTTTGACACGCGGGTCAATGGTGACGAAAGTAATGCTGCGATTGCAGATTCAGATATCGTCGTCATCACCGCAGGCCTGCCACGCAAACCCGGCATGTCGCGTTCCGATGTGCTCGAGGCGAACCTTGCTGTGATCCGCCCAATCGCTGCGGATATCATGAAATATGCCCCCAATGCGATGGTGATTCTCGTCACTAACCCTGTGGATGTGATGTCGTATGCATTCTGGAAAGCGACCGGCTGGGATCGTAGCCGCGTATTTGGCCTGTCAGGTGTGCTGGATGCCGCGCGCATGGCGAGCTTCATTGCGATGGAGACCGGTTATTCGAACCTTGATGTCTCGGCGATGGTACTCGGTGGTCACGGTGACTCAATGGTGCCGATGATCAGTTACACCACCATCAGTGGGATTCCAATCAGTAACTTTTTGGATGCGGAGACGATTGCCCGTATTGTTGATCGCACGCGAAATGGCGGCGCTGAAATTCTTGCACTGAAAAAGACCAGCAGCGCAAACGACTCACCCGCAGCGGCAGTGGCGACAATGATTGATGCGATATGTAATGACCGCAAGCGTATCTTGCCATGTGTCGCGATGCTGGATGGTGAGTATGGGCAAAAAGATATCGCCCTCGGCGTACCGGTAGTACTTGGCGCTAGCGGCATGGAAAAGGTGATTGAATTACCACTGAGTGAAGAAGAGTCAACGCTGTTTAAACAGTCAGCAGAACAAGTTACCAAAGATATTGAACTGATATCCTGAGCGCTACTGATTGATGGAGAGATGCTAGATGGAAAAAAACACATTTACAATTACAGATAATGCAACGGGCAAGAAGATTGACTTGCCGGCATTAAAGGATGAGCAGGGTATCCCTGCCATTGATATCAGCACCCTCTATCGTGATCATGGCTACCTGACTTTTGACCCTGGTTTTCAATCTACTGCAAGCTGCCGTAGCGGCATCACCTTTATCGATGGTGAAAAAGGGGTTTTACTCTATCGCGGCTACCCGATTGAACAGCTGGCTGAAAAGAGCAGCTTTCTTGAGGTCTCTTATCTTTTGCTGAATGGCGAGTTGCCTGATAAAGGAGAGTTAGACAGTTTTGTCACCATGATTAGTCGCCACACCATGATAAAGGAAAGCCTACGCACCTTTTATAAAGGCTTCTATCACGATGCTCACCCGATGGCGAGCATGGTCGGTGTTGTCGGATCACTGTCGGCGTTTTACCACGATTCGACTGATGTCCACGATCCGCGACATCGTGAGATTGCCGCATATCGGATGA
>CALZIG010000120.1 GCA_945787585.1 uncultured Gammaproteobacteria bacterium
AAAAAATCATTGCGACTTCTGGTCAATCAGCTAATGCCGCAGGACCGTGTCGCTATCGTAGTCTATGCCGGGGCGTCGGGCGTAGTCCTTGAATCGACGCCCGGCAACAGAGGGCATGAGATCATTGATGCGATGGAACGACTACGTGCGGGAGGTTCGACCAATGGTGGCGCCGGGATTGAGCTGGCATATGCGATTGCACAACAGCACTTTAATGAAAAGGGTATCAATCGGGTCATCCTTGCGACCGATGGTGATTTTAACGTCGGTCCTTCGAGTACCGAGGCATTAAAACGTCTGATCAAAGAGAAAAAGCGCTCCGGCGTCGGTCTTACTATTCTTGGTTTTGGCATGGGCAACTACAACGACCAGATGCTGGAAAGTATCTCAAACGCTGGCGATGGTAACGCCGCCTATATCGACACACTCCAGGAGGCACAAAAAGTATTAGTGGATGAAATGGGCAGCACACTCAATACGATCGCACGCGACACTAAAATTCAGATTGAATTTAACCCTGCAATGGTTAACAGCTATCGTTTGATTGGTTATGAAAACCGCATACTGAACACTGAAGATTTTAAAAATGACCGTATCGATGCAGGCGATGTGGGGGCCGGGCATACTGTTACCGCAATCTATGAAATCACGTTAAAAGACGAGCAGCGTTATGGTGTGATTCAGAGGAGTACTTCGGAATTTGAGAATGAGCTAGGATTCCTCAAACTTCGTTATAAGCGCCCTAATGAAAACAACAGTATTGAAATGCAACATGCAATCTTAATTGATGACGCTTACCAGCAACTCGCTACGACATCTGATAACTTTCGCTTTTCAGCGGCGGTCGCTGGGTTTGGACAACGCTTACGCAACAGTGAGCAACTGGGTGACTATTCATACGATGAGATAGCCAGCCTGGCACAACAGAGTCGAGGTGACGATCTGTTTGGCTATCGTGCTGAATTTATAAAGTTAGTGAAATTAGCAAGCGCGTTACGGTAGTCTTTTTCATTCATTTTTATGATCCTCTAATTCTACTTACCTCAAGAAAGGTAAGTAGGCTCTTCAACCATGATGACACGGAAGTCGACGAGGCAGGTTAAATATTACTTTGTCGTAAGTTAATAAAATCGTTTACTATTGAGCTGTTAACTATGTAAATAGCGAGTTTAATGATAATGACAGATAAACCTACCGAAAAGTCACCACATTGGTATGCGATTGACATAGATTCTATATTCTCAAAACTCTCTTCATCAGTAAGTGGTCTTTCTCAGCAGGATGCGGTGCAGCGCTTGCAACAACATGGCCCTAATCGACTTAAACCGGCGGTAAAAAGGGGGCCGCTAACGCGTTTTATGGCGCAGTTCCACAACGTGCTTATCTATGTATTGTTGGGCGCTGGCGTTGTCACTGCCCTGTTAGGACATTGGGTGGATAGTGGCGTCATCATCGGCGTGGTGGTGATTAATGCCATCATCGGCTTCATTCAGGAAGGCAAGGCAGAAAAGGCACTGGATGCCATTCGTAACATGCTCTCCCATCAAGCGATGGTAAAACGCGACGGCAAGTTTATCAGCATCACAGCAGACCAGCTGGTTCCTGGTGATGTAGTGCTCATACAATCTGGCGACAAGGTGCCCGCAGACCTGCGTCTGTTCAAGAGCCGTGAACTGCGTATTGAGGAGGCGATGCTGACCGGCGAATCTATGCCCGCTGAGAAAAACACCGAATCAGTAACAAAAGACGCCAGCATCGGCGACCGCAAGGGCCTCGCCTACTCCGGTACGCTGGTCACATACGGTCAGGCTCAAGGGGTCGTCGTCGCAACAGGGGATAACACCGAGATTGGTCGCATCAGCGGTATGTTGAGTCAGGTCGAAACGCTAACCACCCCACTGCTACGACAGATGGCGATATTTGCCAAGTGGCTCACCATCACCATCGGCATTATCGCTGCGATCACCTTTGCTTATGGTGTGCTATTGCAGGACTACTCCGCCGGCGAAATGTTCCTCGCTGCCGTCGGCCTGGCAGTCGCAGGTATCCCGGAAGGGCTGCCCGCGATTATGACCATTACCCTCGCCATCGGTGTACAGCGCATGGCGAGGAAGCACGCCATCATCCGGCGCCTGCCAGCTGTGGAAACTTTAGGCTCAGTCACGGTCATCTGTTCGGACAAGACGGGCACCCTGACCCGCAACGAAATGACCGTGCAGACTATCGCCACTGGTGCTGGCGTCTGCGAGGTAACTGGTGTCGGTTATGATCCCCACGGTACCTTCAACCTCAACGGCGATGATCTCTTGCCGGATGCCTTTCCGCTACTACGCGAAATCGCCCAGGCGGCATTGCTGTGCAACGACGCATCGCTATCAGAAGTCAACGGGCAGTGGCAGATGCAGGGCGACCCAACCGAAGGTGCGCTGGTGACACTGGCGTTAAAAGCCGGACTTGAGCATCATTATTGCCAGACTCAGTTTCCGCGCACCGATGCCATTCCCTTCGAGTCGCAGCACCGCTTCATGGCGACGCTACACCATGACCACGCCAGCCATGGATTTATCTACCTCAAAGGCGCGCCGGAACGCGTACTGGAAATGTGCCAACAGCAGCGCCTGCGGGGTGAAGATGTACCCATGGACAAGGCCTATTGGGAAGCCAGTATGGCGGCGATGGCTGGCCGCGGCCAACGGTTGCTGGCCATTGCCTTCAAGCCGGCCACAGCCGCACAACAATCTTTAAGTTTCAGTGACGTTGAAAACGGGCTGACGCTATTAGGCATCGTGGGCATCATTGATCCGCCCCGTGAAGAAGCGACAGCGGCAGTGCATAGTTGCCAGTCAGCGGGCATCCGCGTCAAGATGATCACGGGCGATCACGCCATCACTGCCCGTTCTATCGGTGCCCAGATGGGTATTGGTGACGGCATCACAGTGATCAGCGGTAACGAACTGGATCAATATGATGAGCAGCAATTACAACAGGCGGTACAACGCGCCGACATTTTTGCACGTGTCTCACCGGAACAGAAACTGCGGCTGGTGACAGCACTACAGGCCACTGGTGAAGTGGTATCGATGACCGGCGATGGTGTTAACGATGCACCGGCACTGAAGCGCGCCGACGTCGGCGTCGCCATGGGCCTTAAAGGCACTGAAGTGGCTAAAGAGTCGGCAGAGATGGTGCTGACGGATGATAACTTCGCCTCCATCGCCCACGCTGTCGAAGAAGGCCGCACTGTCTACGATAATCTGAAGAAATCCATCCTGTTTATACTACCCACCAATGGTGGCGAGGCGCTCACTATTGTTGCGGCAATTATGATGGGCCGTATGCTACCCATCACCCCCGCCCAGATTCTGTGGGTCAATATGATCACCGCAGTGACCCTGGCGCTGACACTGGCGTTCGAGCCCGCGGAACGTAACGTCATGCAACGTCCACCCAGAAATCCAAAGGAACCCATCCTCTCCGGCTTTCTGATCTGGCGTATTATCTTCGTATCGCTGATTATTGTCAGCGGTACTTTCGGTTTATTCCTGTGGGAACGGGGACACGGCGCCTCCATCGAGGTGGCACGTACTGTGGCCGTCAATACACTGGTGATGTTTGAAATATTCTATCTGTTCAGCGTGCGCTATCTGCTGGCGCCTTCATTAACTTATCAAGGGCTGACAGGAAATCGTTATGTGCTGTATGCCATCGCTCTACTGATACTGTTCCAACTCGGCTTCACCTACCTGGGGCCGATGCAGGCACTATTTGCGACGACTGCCATTAGTGCCGATGCCTGGCTACGCATTATCATGGTTACTTCTTCAGTGCTGATCCTGGTAGAGACAGAAAAATTTATACTGCGTAAACACGCTCAACTAAAACAAGACAGTACGTAAGCACAAATACTGAGCAATAAACGCCATAAGTTTCCAGATTGATAAGCAACCCGTCGTCGATGCAACTGTCGGCACTGAAAACAGGCAAACTTAAGGAGCCTTAAAAGTGATTCTACGATTTGTTATTATTAGCATTCTCTTAACCACGGGAACCGTTGCCTACGCTACAGACCGTTTCCTGCTAACGTTCGAACTCTCTAATGATGCTAATAAACTCGAACATGGCAGTGACCACATTGCTCGGAAACCCTATACATGGAATAAAGGCCTAAAACGTAGTTACCTTAAATAATGTGCGACTTAACATCATGCACGTACTCATCATAAACACAGGCAGCTCTTCCATTAAGTTTCGCCTCTATGACATGGCAGCAGAAACATTGCTGGTATCGGGCTCACTGGAATCTATTGGTAAAACGAACAGCCGCAGTGTTTATCGCATCCATACGGCGGCCAATGAAGTAGGAGAGCAGCAGGAAGATACCCCTGTTGCCGATCACATAACCGGCCTGCAACAGATCATTACTTTTTTACATAACAGTGACAACGCTATCGATTTGATGCAATCACTTTACGCCATCGGCCATCGCGTCGTTCACGGTGGCGATATTTTCCAGGCACCCACGCTCATCAATGACGATGTCATTGAAAATATACGCGACATGATACCGCTCGCGCCGTTACATAATCCGGCAAATCTGACCGGTATCGAGGCAACGCGTCTACGCTACCCACAAGTGCCACAGGTCGCCGTGTTCGATACCGCTTTCTTTCGCACGTTGCCAC
>CALZIG010000121.1 GCA_945787585.1 uncultured Gammaproteobacteria bacterium
GCCTTGTGGAAAACACGCCGGCAAGGCAATGTGCGCATGGCACACGATTGATTTTATTGAAAATTGTTTATTATTTAGATGGTATTGTAATTTTATAGTTAGCACTAATTCCTAATTGTTTACATGAATTATGTATGTTTGTATGGCACATGCTATGCAGATGCTAATGACTAATATTATATTTATTAATTAGGCTATTAGACTATAATAGCTATTATGCTATTAATTAATGATGATGAAGCAGGGGTGTTGCGTGGTTTGGGTCAACGACTGAAGCAACATCGCCTGCAACGCAATGACCGCCAAAGTGATGCCGCCGCCCGGCTCGGGGTTTCTCTTGCGACGTATCGGACAATGGAGGCGGGTAATCCATCGATCCCGATCGGTTATTGGTTGCGTATGATTCGCCTATACGGTGACTTGGCATCATTGGATGCAGTCTTTGTTGAGAAGAAGAGTTTGTTTGATCAATTCGCATCTGACAAACAGACGAATAAAGCGGCAACACGTAAGCGAGCTAAACGGCGATGATCTACCTGGATGTCTGGTTGACCTACCCGGATGGTGAGCGGGTAAACGCAGGGGAGATTGTTGCTGCCGATCCCGATCCCGATGTGAATCATGGTGGCGCATTGAAGGGCGAATTTCGTTATACCCCAGCGTATTTAGAAAATTCACGCGCGTTTTCTTTAGATCCCGTGGCGTTACCGCTGGAGAATAAAATCTTTCTGGCCAGTAATCCACATAGTGGGATTCATCAGGTGTTTGAAGATTCACTTCCCGACGATTGGGGGCGTCAATTATTGGTGCGCCGATATCAGTTACCTCGGGGGGAGCAGAGGGCACCGCACTTGCTCACTTATATCGGAGCGTCGGCACTGGGGGCACTCAGTTACCTTAATCAAGACACTCCTCAATCGAAACATCATGCCGCGGGGCTGCCTGATTTACCTTCATTGTTGATGGCAGCAGAACGCTATGAGCAAGGTGTGCACGAACAAGGCAACGAATTGCAGCTGCTTTTCCAGGCAGGAAGTTCGCCGGGCGGTGCCCGTCCGAAAGCCTTAATCGAAGGGAATGGGAAAAGTTGGATTGCCAAGTTTCCATCAACCCGTGATCGTTTGGATGTTGTTCGTCTTGAAGCCGCAAGCCTTGATCTCGCCAGACGATCGGGCCTCACTGTGCCTGAATTTGATGTGGTTGGCGCGGCCAGTCGGCCAGTCTTGTTGGTCCGTCGTTTTGATGTCACGGATGGTGGTGGGCGGCGGCACCTCGTGAGTATGAAGACACTGTTGCAGGTAGATAATTTCTACACGCGCGCGTATCCCGATGTCGCGGATATTGTCAGATGTCACAGTGATTATCCCCAGCAGGATCTTGCGAATGTGTATCACTGGATGGTCTTCAATGCGGCCATCGGGAACACCGACGACCACCTCAAAAACATTATGATGCAGCACGATGACGAGGGTTGGCGGCTGACCCCCTTTTACGATCTGGTACCGAATATTCATCAAAACATGGAGCATGTGTTGATGTTTGACGCTTCATTCTATGCGCCGGGACGAGAGGGGCTGTTGAATATGGCTTCGAAGTTTGGGTTATCGAAGCGTAAAGCGAATGCCATCGTTGATAATGTTTGGACTGCGATGGGCGATTGGGAAAGCGTATTTGCTGACTATGGTGTCCCTGATCAGGATATTGCACAGTTGCGTCAGGACATATCCGCTCGGCTGTTGCGCTAAGACATCTTTTATCAAGTCTATTGTTTTTTCATTGATGTGCACATGGCACATCATTGTTTTTATTGAAGAAAGTAGATTCTGTGTGATGCTATAAAATTATAGCTGTCTTTATATTTATTCTGATGAATCGGTTGGGACAATGTCAGTGCGTTGTTTTATTGGGCATGTCATGTGTCTGTCCAAAATGGGTGGAATTGGATGGTTAAATGGGTGCCATGATCAACACAGCGCCACTGCAGATTACCAATGAGATCCTGGCGCTGATCGCCGAGATCGATGAGTTCAAAGGGGCATGGCGTGCGCTTGGCAGCTTGGCGCCTGAGCGTTTGTCGGCATTGCGCCACGTTGCCACGATTGAATCGATGGGTTCCTCGGCACGGATTGAGGGCAGCAAGCTCTCAGATCAAGCGGTCGAGCGCCTGCTCGCGAATCTGGAAATACAGTCATTTGGTTCTTGTGATCAGCGAGAGGTACCGGGATACCTGCGTCAATAGAGCAGGTTTTTATGACAGACAGGTTCAGCATTTAATACAGATTCTTGCTTGACGTTAATTGAATCCCAATCAGCCCTCGATATCTAATGTAAAAAAGACAAATGTCCGATATAATTAGGACAGATGACTGTTGTGGAGATAAGCAATGTTGGCTGAGCATGAAATTACAGAAGCGTTGGGCGGTACCAAACTCTTGGGTAAAAAGATTGAATCCCCGCTTGATTTTGCGGACATGATTCAGCAAGGACTTCCGTCCAGGTCTGTCTTTTTTCTCCAGAAATTGATGGCGCTTGGTAACGAAGAGTATGGTTCCATCTTGGGCGTAAGCAGTCGTTGGTTGGGGCGCTACCGAAAAACACCTCAGAAGCACCTTGATCCAAATGTGAGTGACAGGCTCTACCGAATTGCACGTATTTTCAAGTTAGCGGAAGAAGTATTGGAAAGTAAGGATGCCGCCAATCATTGGTTGCATCGTCCACAAACCGGTCTGAATGAACGAACACCGCTTGAGCTGATACGCTCAGAAGTTGGGGCCAAGGAAGTAGAAGAGTTGCTTTACCGCATCGAGTACGGCCTCTATTCATGATCAAAGCCTGGAGAATCGTTAAGGCCAAGCATAAAAAAAAGGCATTCACGGGGGATGGCTGCCAGTATGCTAGCGGCCGCTGGCATAATTTGATGGTGCCCATGGTCTATTGCTCAGACTCACAGGCCTTGTCGGCGCTTGAAACGTTCGTCCACCTTCAAGAGGACGTCAAGCATATCAAGTACGTTTCGTATGAGATTCATATCCCAGACGCACTCATTCTGGAGCTGGAATCTATCGCAAGCCTTCCAAAACGATGGCGCAAACAACCTGCCGGCGCAGAGACAAAAAAGATCGGGAGTGATTGGGTAAAGTCTAATGAATCAGCGGTGCTGAGCGTTCCCTCGGTGATCCTCCCAGACAGTCGAAACTATCTGCTTAATCCTTTACACCCCAAATTCAGTCAGGTCACAATCAATACCCCAGAGCCCTTTAGTTTTGATGCCCGATTGTGGAAATAGCAAAAACGTTTGGTAAGGGTAGGCTCTGGACCGCAAGGGCCATGTGTTGACTGGATAGGACATCTGTTTGGTAATCGGGTGTGTAGTGGCATCGTTAATGTTGAGAATCTCCCCGCCATATAATGGAACTTAATTAATCTGCAATGAATGGAGAAAAGAAAATATCAAGATTTACTCACAAAGCTAGAAAACTATTGTTAGATCCAAATTATGATTCTTAAATTTCAAAGCAAGGGTGCTATTTTTATTCCGTTGTGTTCCCGAGTGCCCCGTGTATCTGTGCTCAGGTAGCGCCTTATGAAATAAACGGTAAAGAACATGACGCTGTTATGTCGCTTACCTGCTTGGTCAATGCATGACTGGCGACCAATAAACACAGATATCAAATACACTAAAAACACTCTTGGAAATAACTCCCATCTCAATTATCCTGTGCGACGTGTTTGGTTCTGAACAAACGCGTTTACTGAAAAGGTTTATTTTGCATTCTTGTTTTTTTGCATTTTCCCCTATGATAGGGTTGTACTCGGGGGGGAAATAATGAACAAGAATCCACGCACATCGCGGCTCCTGAACAAGGCAAACAGCTCATCAGCTATCCGGCTGTCAGCCGCTGACCGCGCATTTCTGCAAGATCTGTCCAAAGCCCTTATCATCGATGAGACCACTGCTAATCTGTGGCATTATGCCGAGCGAAAATCCGGCGCACGGCGCCGTCTGGATAAGCTGGTTGAGGCGGGCATTCTTGAGCGGTTTGAGATCGGCGCACCCAAAGGCATGAAGAAAATCACTGCCTGGCAGTTTGCTAACAAGGCGATGGCGCGAGCCTGGGGCGGCGATGTGCCCGGTGTTGGCACCAATCGTGGCCACTTTCATGAGCTGTTGGCGGGGCGTTCCTATTTCGAGATGGGGCGGCCACAAGAGTTTCGTACCGCCGGTTCATTTACTGCAGAAGACACGCTGTTGTTTGGTGGGATCGCCCCTGATGCCATTGCGCGAGGGGAAAATGGTGAGTTGATCTTTGTTGAGGCCGATAGCGGCCATTACACCAAGACCCAGATCCAACAAAAGCAACGGGCCTGGCAAGACCAACAGCAATTCTGGATTCAACCCAGAACGGCCATGGCCAGAGTGCCGCTTGGTGAAGGTGTTTCGGCAGTGCGTGTGTAGTTCAGCGTGTGCCATTGGCACACGGTTGTTTTTAAAACAAAAATAAATAATAGCGCGGAACAATGTGTGTTGATCCCGCATAATAAAAATAAGAAGGGACGTGTAAGGTGAGTTTGGAACAACTGATCGCGGCAAAACGTGAGAAGGCATTAGCAC
>CALZIG010000122.1 GCA_945787585.1 uncultured Gammaproteobacteria bacterium
CTGCCCAAAGATCAGTAGCCAGATAAGTGGCTGGATCAGGGTAAACAGGGTCCACATCGGCATGCGCATGGTAATGCGCATGTATTTGTTAAATAGATGCCATGTATCTACGAGCATGGATTATTTCTCTCCGCCATCTTTGTTTTTGTTCCATTCATTATTTTGCCAGTCATCCTGTTGAGACTGATCCCACTGCTGACCTTCCTGCTTGTCAGCGGTGTTACTACTTTCGTCCTGGGCAGGCTGCTGTTTTCCTTCAGCCCATGCCGTTTGCTGCCATTGGGCTTCTTCTCTTTTTTTGGCGCCCATGTTTTTGCCTTGCTCACCATCTTGTAGCCATTCGCTATTCTTCCATGACTCATCTTCGCCACCTGCTTCAGTGTCGCCGTCGTTAGTACCCCATTCGCTCTTCCATTTACCGCTATTGCCACCTTTACCGGCCCACTGTTTCCACCACTCGTCACCCTCATCTTCTTTGACTTCGCTAATGCTGGTGCCGGTATATTTAAGGAAGACATCATCTAGTGTGGGGCGTGACAGTGAAAGATTGACAATCTTTGCACCGCTCTCAGCGGCGACCGCCATTAATGCAGCGACATTTGCGCCACCATCTTCGACGTAAAGATGTAACTTGTTATCTTCCCACGAGGTCTCTTTGACATACGATTGTTGTTGCGCGTGGTGAAAAAACGCCTGTTCATTTTTGCCGACATCATCAAAGGTGACCGTGATGGAGTCACCGTGAATGCTATTCTTCAGCGCATCCGGGGTATCGACCACCTGCACCTTGCCGCCATTGATGATCGCTACCTGATGGGAGAGGTTATCCGCTTCTTCCAGATAGTGGGTGGTGAGCAGAATGGTTAAGCCAAACTCTTTGTTGAGTTTGTCGATGTGTTTCCATAATATCTTGCGATTTTTGATATCGAGCCCCAGTGTCGGCTCATCCAGAAACAGGATTTTTGGGCGATGGATCAGGGCGCACGCGATATCGAGTTTTCTGCGCATACCGCCAGAATAGGTGCTCACCAGATTGTCGATCATGTTATCGAGTTCAAAATAGCCCGCAAGTTCGGTGATACGTGCATCGATGTCGCTCTTTTTCATGCGGTAGAGATGGCCTTGCAGCACCATATTCTCGCGACCGGTTAGAAAGTAATCAATGCCGGTCTGTTGCGCGACGACGCCGATTGACTGCCTAACTTCTAATGAGTGCGTGTCGACATCGAAGCCTGAGATCATCACGTTCCCTTCATCAAAGCCGCACAGGGTCGAAGCGGCGCGGATCGTGGTGCTCTTGCCCGCGCCGTTGGGGCCGAGCAGGGCCATGATCTCGCCCTCTTTGACCTCAAGGTCGAGCGCATCGATGGCCCGGTTGTCGGGGGGGTAAATCTTGGTTAGCCCTTTAATCTGGATCGCCAGGTTTGTCATGGTTATCTCATCAGCCATTAAGTCAGTGAAAATTATACAGAACGCGTAGTATATCTCTCTTTTTCGGCAAATCACAAAGCGGCTGAAGCATAGCTTGGTTATAATGTCAGAATGATGGTGATTAACAAAATCAGGGTGATTTGATGCGTGTACTTGGGATTGAAACGTCCTGTGATGAGACCGGTGTGGCGATCTATGATGCTGAGCACGGTCTGCTTTCAGACATGCTCTATAGCCAGGTGGCGATGCACGCCGAATATGGCGGTGTGGTACCGGAGCTGGCATCACGTGATCACGTGCGTAAGCTGTTACCGCTGATTCGTGAGGCGCTGCAGCAGGCAGAGACCACGCCAGCGCAGATCGATGGCATCGCTTATACCGCCGGGCCGGGGCTGGTGGGCGCGTTGCTGGTCGGTGCTGCCGTTGGGCGGAGCCTTGCGTGGGGATGGGATGTGCCTGCCGTCGGCGTGCACCATCTTGAAGGGCACCTGCTGGCACCGATGCTGGAGGAGAATCCGCCGTCGTTTCCCTTTATCGCGCTGCTGGTGTCGGGAGGGCATACGATGTTGATCGCGGTGACGGGCGTCGGGCAATACAGGATCATCGGGGAGTCACTGGATGACGCCGTGGGTGAGGCGTTTGATAAGACCGCTAAACTGCTCGGTTTGGGCTACCCTGGTGGACCGGCACTGGAACAGACTGCCAAACAGGGCGATCCTTCCCGGTTTAAATTTCCACGGCCAATGACAGATCGCCCCGGTCTTGATTTCAGTTTTAGCGGTCTGAAGACCTTTGCGATGAATACGCTACATGCCAATGAGATGGATGAACAGACCCGGGCCGATATCGCGCTCGCCTTTCAGACCGCGGCGGTTGAGACATTGGCGATTAAATGTCAGCGCGCCATCCGAGAGACGGGCATTTGGCAGTTAGTCGTTGCAGGAGGTGTGAGTGCCAACAGTGCACTGCGCGAGCGGCTCAATCAGATGGCGCTGAAGGAGCGGGCGCAGGTCGCGTATCCACGGCTGAAATTTTGTACTGATAATGGCGCGATGATCGCCTATGCGGGGTGCCTGCGATTACAGGCGGGGCAGCGGGAGCCAGCAAGATTCGAAGCGCGCGCACGCTGGCCGATCGATACGCTGGCCGCGTTATCATAAGCGTTGCAGTATAGGGCTAAGGGTTATTCGGTGGGTTATCGGGTCGATCTGTGGCGGAATCTACAGTCGGTTTTACAGATTTTTTTGCGCCGATCTTCGATTCAGCGCCTTGCAGCAGATTGCTGATGTTGGATTTATGACGCCAGATCAGTAGCGCACTCATCGCGATCATCATCACCAGTATTTCGATATCGGGGCGATAGAACCAGCAGATGAGGGGCGCACTAAAGGAGGCGCAGAGGGCGGCGAGTGATGAATAGCGCAGTGTGAACGCGACCAGTAGCCATACCGCCAACACCGTGAGTCCCGCCAGCCATGAGATCGCGAGCATGATGCCGAGTGCAGTCGCCACCCCTTTGCCGCCCTTGAAGCCGAAGAAAACCGGATAGAGATGCCCAAGAAAGGCGGCGGCGCCGGTCAGCGCAATCAGCAGCGGTGATGCGCCCATGACGCTGACAGCGAGTACTGGTAGCAAGCCTTTTAACATATCGCCGAGCAGTACGATGACCGCAATCTTTTTGCCACCGAAGCGCAGCACATTGGTCGCGCCGGGGTTGCCAGAGCCCTGCCCGCGTGGGTCTGGCAGACCGGTGAGCTTACACGCGATGATCGCTGTGGAGAGCGAGCCGATCAGGTAGGCGAGGACGATGGCGATAGTGGCAATGATCATTGTGACGCTGGTTTATATGCTGCTAAACTGAATATCTTGCTGATAGAGCCTGTATCATAGCACCTCGGATTCACTAACTTCACAAATAATTACCAGCTACAGATTATGGATATCATCTACCTGCGTGACCTTAAAATCGAAACCATCATCGGCATCTTTGATTGGGAACGGAAAATCAAACAGACCATCAGTTTTGATCTCGATATGGCGACTGACATCCGCAAGGCGGCCGCCAGCGATGCGATCGAAGATACCCTGGATTATAAGGGGGTCTCTAAACGGATCATCAGTTTTGTGGAGGCGAGTAGCTTTCAACTGGTTGAAACACTGGCGGAACAGGTCGCCGCGATTATTCTTGATGAGTTTGACGTGCGCTGGGTGCGGGTGCGGCTCGATAAGGTCGGTGCGATACGCGGTGCCAGCGGTGTGGGTGTGATCATTGAACGAGGGGTTCGAGACTGAATGGCATCGCTGTCACGAGGACATCTGGTGCATGTTGGTATTGGGAGTAATGTCGAGCGTGAGCACAATATCCGCTCGGGGGTTGCCGCGTTGCGTGCCCATTTTGGCGATGTAGCGCTGTCGACAGTCTATGAAAGTGCCGCCGTCGGTTTCGATGGCGAACCCTTCTATAATCTCGTGGCACATTTTGAGACCGACAGTGAGATCGACTTATTGGGTGTTACACTGCGGCAGATAGAAGATGCACACCAGCGTGACCGATCACTGCCGAGTTTTGGTCCGCGCACACTCGATATCGATCTACTGCTGTTTGATGATGTGGTATTGAAGCAGGGAAAGCTACAACTGCCGCGTGATGAGATCGAAAAACAGGCCTTTGTGTTACGGCCACTCGCGGAGCTATCGGGTACCTTGATTCATCCGGCCAACGGAAAAAGCTTCCGTGAAATGTGGCAGCAGTTTGATCAGGCGTCCCAAGCGTTAACCCCAGTCGCTTTCGACTGGTAGCCTTTAGTCGCTCAGCGAACGCCCACCATCGACCGCGATCGTCTGGCCACTGATATAGCCGGCATCGCGAATCAAAAAAAGTGCCGCACGTGCGATGTCATCAGGGGACCCCTGACGTTTGAGCGTCGTGCGCGAGAGAATGCGCTTTTTGGTGACATCATCGATCCCTTTTTCGGGCCACATAATCGCGCCGGGCGCGATCGCATTGACGCGTACCTCCGGCCCCAGTTCTCGCGCTAACGCCTTGGATAACATCACCAGCCCCGCTTTCGCAGTACAGTAGACCGGGTGTTCCTTGAGGGGACGATCACCGTGGATATCGACGATATTGATAATACAGCCGCGCTGTTGTTTGAGATGGCGCGCGGCTGCCTGCGAGAGGAAGAACGGCGCTTTTAGATTGGTGCCGAGCAGGTTGTCCCATTGTGCTTCAGTGACGCTTCCGATGGGTGTAGGGTAAAAGGTTGAGGCGTTGTTGATGACCACATCGATCCGTTTCCAGCGGGAGAGGGTATCTTTAACCACAGAGGCGAGTTTAGCGGTCTGCAATAGATCAGCCTGAATCAGTACGACTGAATCTTCGCGGACTTCGTTGAGCTCTTTTTGCAGCGCACGCGCCGCTTTATCTGAGGTGTGGTAATGCAGCGCGAGGTTCATCCCTTCGCGGTGCAAGGTACGTGCAATGGCAGCCCCCACCCGTCGCGCCGCACCGGTGATCAATGCGACCTTGCCAGAAAGATTATCGCTATTTTCGCCCACTGCATCTCCTCGTTGTAACTCTGTTAAAATATCGTCCTTAACCCTGATACTGTCCTGAAATTTCAGGGCGACGACCATCAAGAGTATAAAGCAAAGTGAACCAAAACAGGCCAAATTCTCAACAGGGACAGCTACAGCTGGGTACGCTAGATGAACAGACGGTTGCGCATAGTGCACAGCTGGGCCAGTC
>CALZIG010000123.1 GCA_945787585.1 uncultured Gammaproteobacteria bacterium
CAGCGCTCCGTTCTGATAATTAAAATGATCCATCTTAAAATATAATTTTATTCAGTAGCTGTGAGGCCGCGGGCAGATAGAGGTCGCCCTTCTGTCCACAGGCCGTTAAGGAAAGAGAAGCCACCACGTAGACAACTGTCCGCAGTAGATCACGCGTTTTGAGAAATTGGAGCATGGTACTTCCCGTCGAAAAAGGTAAGTATAAACGTTCGCCGGAAAATTCAGCAATCAGAATAGCGGATAATAGTCAGAAAGCGCGTCAGGCAACCTGTCCCGCGTCACTGTCGCGACCCGCGATGGCTTTAAGCTCTGCGTTCAGCTTTGCTTCAATGAAACGCTTATAGTTGAGATAATTAATGGTCTGAAGACTCATCGATGAATCTTTTCCCAGTAAGGCCGCAGGAATATCAATGTCAGTAATATAAATGGGGTAAAGCAGCCCGCTCTTGCGTTGTTCCAGCACATGTCGGGCCACTTCGCTGAAAAGGCCTTCGCCAAATTCAAGCGAGGTCAATTCCACATCGTTACAGTAAATGGTGTACATCGACTTGCCGTTACCAACATCTTCACCGATCACCTGAAGGTTAAAATAACCGTCGCTGCGTGCATTATTTTCAATTACTTTGCGCTGCAACTGCAGCCGCCCATCACGCCCGCGCCCTGCCTGAAAAAACTGTATTGCGGTCTCAGTTGTCACATCCTCCAGATTGGCAGCATCACCACGCTGGATCATTTGACGGTAGGTTACGGCATCAAAAAATCGACGATATTGATTGAGCAGTACTTCGGGATCCTGATTCTCCACCCGCTGGTAGTAGAGCGACCCCTTTTCATCGACGACATAAACCTCAACGGCATTCCCATCCACCTGATAAAAAAGCTGAATAACGCCTGCTTTATTGAAACGAAAAACCGTCGGTATCAACGTATTATTCAACGCATAACGATCAATAACCACCGGCGTAAACTGCTCGACGGGTTCGGAAAGCTTATTTAATAGATCAAGAAAAGCATCATGCCGACTATATACCAGCGCATCATTTTCGATCTTCAACAGATAATGAGAACGGCCAATGCAAAATAGATAGCAGACTGTGTTTGCATTTTTACCACTGTAAAAGCACTGACTGACACCTTCAAACAGTTCTTCAACACGTTTTTGAATCACCATGGCACGCCCCGAGGCATCGCACTGGATTCTTACCTGCGGTGGCTGCATCCCCTTCGAGCGCGGCGTCCATTGTAGATAAGCGCGAAGACAATCGATTATGCCTTTAGGGCCGGTGTAACGAAAGGTTAAAATCTCCTGCCAACTGGTTTGAAAAACAAAATCAAAAGAGTGCACCAGATTGTTACAAATCCCACCATAACTAAATGCATCGGTTCGATTGCTGGTCATGTGCTTACCCTCACGCACATGCGCATCAACAACGTCATCGGCAACATTCACAAGCAATGCCGCGCGAATCATTCGCGGTGAATCAGTGAGATCCTCCATGCTACTCGGGGCGAGTTTCGCGCCGGGAAATAAATTATCAAAGGCGCGTGTTATCGACCTGATCTCATTCATGTTGATCGATATATCTCTGCCCAGCAGGACAACGACGGTTCTATCATCCGCCAGCTGATTGAAAAAACACCACGCGGTCAGTTCAACCACACTATGAGCGCGCTTCAACGGTTTTACACTACGCACCTCATCGGCACTCACGTTGCCTCTAAAGAGCATCCAGCCGCCATCGCCCCCAACGTGATAAAAAGTCAGATGAGTTTCTACTACATCATCTGAGACACCGCGATTGATGATATCGATCTTGCCCGCTTTGCGCTCAAAGGCCGCGTAGAGTTTTCGCCCAAGAATATGCAGATCGCGCTGACTGATCATCGATAGCTGCACATGATCCCGTGCAAACTTCGATAAAAATTGATACCCCTGCGTCAACGCATCCACCAGACTGCGCCGCTCTTCAATCACACGATGAATTTTCCATTCCGCGCGCGTGTCGAGCATCGCCATGTAGTCTCGATCCCAGCCCCACGAAGTCGTTAAATCTTCCATCACCTCGCGTTGCCAGCTCATGTACTTATCATCGACTGGCTTCCCTAGCTGTTCGTTGACCTTAAAGTAAAAACAACGCCGAACGACTTCCAGTTTGTCTTTTTGATCATCGCCATCAAGATAACTCGCCAGTTTTTTATACAGCATAATATACGGGTCCAGGCTAACGATATCGATCTCGCCTTCATGGATCTCCTGTTTGAACTGTGCACACAACAGACTGACATTGGGATATTCACTGGCGTAAGTCTCCATCAGCATCAATTTGAGTACCGCCTTATAGGGCGAATCCACGCCCTTATATAACTGCCATAATGCGGCGCCAAGAAATTCTTCAGCAGGGGCCTCGGGCAGCCCGCCAAAATCGATGGTTTCACTGTCGCGGATATCACGCCGTAATTTCAGCCTGTCGACATAGGCATCATAATTTTTTTCTTCTTTGGGGGGCACTAACCACCACACTGGATAACGTCCCGCCAACAGCAACCCTGTGCGATAAAACTCTTCGAGCAATAGATGGTGTTGCGCACTGCCACTACTCTCAACCGAAAGCTCTACGACATTTCCTTCCTTAAACTTTTCCGCATCCATCAGAAAAAAATGAACTTCTAAACCATACTCATCGGCCCACTTTTCAATCGCCTCGGCCTTGCGCTGTAACTCATCGAGTTGCGGCCCTGAGAGATCCGAACGGTGACAGAGCCAGATGTCAAAATCGCTGTTCTCCGAATAAGCGACGGTGCCACTACTGCCCATCAGGAACATTGAGTGAATATCGTAACGAGGCAGCGCCTTCTTCTTATATTCAAAACTACGTACCAGTTTCTTAGCTGCCTCCAATGTGTTCTTGCTCGGCTGGTAATCGGAGACGCCCACCGGGGTGTTTTTCGAAACATAACCGGGAAAAGAGGGGTGGTTGGCATGAAACAGCAGCATCAGCACATCCATCACATCGCGCTGGCGGGGGCGTAAGATTTCACGCGTACGCCTCAGGCGCTCACGGTTGAGCCCCATAAAGCGTTTTTTTATTGTTTTGATGTCCAATCTGGAATCCCTGAATGCCCCGGTCTATCGCACTATATCCATATAGAACGTATCGGCGCTTTAATTAAAACCTAGAGATGCGTCACAAAAACAGGAACTCATATTACGCAATAAATTTTCGATAACACAATGATTCAGTTAGAATAAAAACCAAACAAACATGTTAATTATCATTTATGATGGGCACAGCTCCCTGCGCGATTGTCAATGGGCGCTTGATGTAAACAACGCAAATGATAGAAATCTAGCGTCAGGTCAGACATAATCGAACTGAAATAACATAAATTGTCCCGGAGTAAGTAATGACGTTTCCCGATAATTTTTCAGATGCTATCCCTGCGATGCTGCAAAATGCACCCGTAGGGCTACTCATCACGGATAAGAAAAAAAAGATCGTGTGGCTAAACGAGGCCTTACGGGAATACCTTGATGTCGATATCAACGAGATCAAAGGCGCCACGGCCACATCACTAAAAAATGACGCTCTAAAAGCCCTGCTAAAAGCCAAGAATATCGCTGAACTGCCGGCTAACGCCATTCACGAGCGCCGCTGGACTAAATGCTGGCGAGCACCACTCACTGATAGCGACTCAGGCGGCACGGTTCACTATTTTTTTGATGTCACAGAGCACCACCAGCTTCATAGCGAAAATGAAGCGCTTAAAAGTGAACTTGAAAACCTCAATATTCACGATAAAACCACCGGCATGCTGAACCACCACGGGCTGCTACAGACACTGGAGTCACAGGTGTCACGCAGTCGTCGCTATAATAACCCGCTATCACTCATCATCCTCGAGATTGGTGGCATCAAAGATAAAAAGGGACTGACCGAAGCACTGGTCGCAATTAGCCTGCTGCTCAATGATCAATTGCGCTGGGCCGACCTCGCGGGACGTCTGGATAACAATCGATTCTTGCTGATTCTGCCCGAAACCACGGAAAGCGATACCATCGCGCTATCTGAAAAACTCGCCAAACAGATCGGCGAGTTAGATAAAGTGCCCAAAGCACTTAAGCTCCGCTGTGCTACCAGCACCTGGGACAAAGGCGATGATATTGATAAATTAATGAGTCGCGCCGAACAGGGTCTCAAATAAAATCGATAAACGCCCGGGGTGATCTGTTCACACTCATCACACCGGGCGACTAGCAACTAGCCTTTAATACTATCTCGCGCACGCTGTACCGCCGCCCGCACCTGCGCTGGCGCAGTGCCGCCGATATGATCACGTGCCGCGACAGAGCCTTGCAGCGTCAACACCTCAAAGACATCACGTTTAATCGCGGGTGAAAACTGCGCCAGCTCTTCAAACGACATCTCAGCGAGATCTTTACTGTTTTCTACGCCGTAGCGCACCGCCTTACCGACCACCTCATGCGCATCACGAAAGGCGATGCCATTGCGTACCAGATAATCGGCCAGATCGGTCGCCGTCGAAAAACCGCTGCGCGCGGCGTGCTCCATATTTTCGCGCTTGACCTCGATCGCCGGCACCATGTCAGCAAAGACGCGCAACGAGCCACGCACGGTATCAATCGCATCGAACAGCGGCTCTTTGTCTTCCTGATTATCTTTGTTGTACGCCAATGGTTGCCCCTTCATCAGCGTCAACAGACTCATCAGACTGCCAAATACACGCCCCGTTTTACCTCGCACCAGCTCTGGCACATCGGGGTTTTTCTTCTGCGGCATGATCGATGACCCGGTACAGAAACGGTCCGGTAGCTCGATAAAATCGAACTGTGCCGAGGCCCACAACACCAGCTCTTCCGAAAAGCGTGATAGATGCATCAACAGTGTCGCGGCAAAGGCGCAAAATTCGATCGCAAAATCTCGGTCACTCACTGCATCGAGCGAATTTTCACAGACGCCATCAAAGCCGAGTAGCTTTGCAGTAAAGGCGCGATCAATCGGATAGCTGGTACCGGCCAGTGCCGCCGAACCGAGCGGCATCACATTGACCCGTTTACGACAATCCATCAGACGACTGTGATCGCGCTTGAGCATCTCATACCACGCCAGCATGTGATGGCCGAAGACCACCGGCTGCGCCACCTGTAAATGTGTGAAGCCGGGCAGAATCGTGTCGGCTTCGCGCTCGGCCAGGTCGAGTAACCCAGCCTGTAGCCGTTTGATCTCAGCCGCAATCAGATCGATTTCATCACGCAGATAGAGGCGAATATCCGTCGCCACCTGATCATTGCGGGAGCGCCCCGTGTGCAGCTTCTTACCCGTAATGCCGATATGATCCGTCAGGCGTGCCTCGATATTCATATGCACATCTTCGAGCGCGACCGACCAGTTGAACTCATCACGCTCAATATCAAGCTGAATGTCATCCAGCCCCTTCACGATCGTCTCACATTCGTCGCTGCTCAATACCCCAACATGGGCCAGCATGCGTGCATGAGCGATCGAGCCGGCAATATCGTGCCGATAGAGGCGTTTATCGAACCCCACCGACGAAGTGAAGGCCTCCACAAAGGCGTCGGTCGGCTCGGTAAAACGACCCGCCCAGGGCTTGTCACTACTGTTATCTATGCTCATATGCTTTTATTCCATCGGCTATCATGGGTATGGCGCGGAAGTATAGCAAGTTTCAGGCGACGAATAATCTACGCTATCGGTTATCTATTTCGCTTTGTTGTAGCAATGGGTTGTAGAAATTGGCATCAAATTCCGATAACAATAGTAATCACTCCATTTATTGCAGCACCCAACATAACCCGATATAGCGCACCCAATACTGCCATGACACCAGAACAGAGAGCCATCCCGTCACAAACCTCAAAGGATGGTGAACTGTTCCTGCCCGATTTTTGCAATATCCGCGTTGTCTTTCTGGTAGTGCTGATCGCCGAACTACTCGCCTTTGTGCTCGCACTAGCACCGCAGGCGACCGCATCAGATCTGTGGGAACGCCTCGGTATCATCTCGATGTTTGTGCAGTGGGTCGCACTGGTCAATGCCGCGCTGTTGTGTGGTCTGCGCCCGCTGCTCAAATCACAGCGACAAACCACCGTGGCGATCAGTAGTTTTCTGCTGATTCAGCTCGTCACCGCACTGCTCTCGGAGACCACGCTGCGCCTCGCCGTTTACGTTGGACTGGAACAGACCCTGCCGGCAGCCTCACACGGCGACTTTCTGCTCCACAATATCGCCATCAGTGCCATCGTTAGCGCCGTAGCGCTACGCTACTTTTATGTGCAGTATCAGCTCAAACGTAATATAGAGGCGAAATCTCGGGCGCGCTTCGAGGCTCTGCAGGCACGCATCCGCCCCCACTTTCTCTTCAACTGCATGAACACCATCGCCAGCCTCACGCGCACCCAACCTGCGCTGGCCGAAGAGGTGACTGAGGATCTCGCCGACCTGTTCCGCATCAGCATGACCGATGACGGCAATGAGGTGCCGATCCACGATGAGCTGGCACTCTGTCGCCGCTACCTCAATATCGAAAAGCTGCGCCTCGGTGAGCGACTCAATATTCGGTGGGAGATTGACGAACTTCCCGAGGCCGCCACCGTACCCTCTTTAACGCTGCAACCTCTGCTCGAAAACGCCGTCTATCACGGCATCGAGCCGCGCCAGCAAGCGGGCACGATTGAGATTATTGGCCATCACCGCGCTGACGCGATTGAATTTATCATCGCTAATCCAGCCCCTAAAACGTCATCGAATCGCCGCAACGGCAATCACATGGCGCTGGATAACATTCGAGAACGCCTCAAAGCAACGTACGGCGATGAAGCATCACTCACCACAGAAACGGTCGATGAGCGTTACTATGTCGCGATTCGCATCCCTTACAGTTCAACGCCCGCACCGTCAGTCAACCTGTCTGACAATCCATCGGGGCCACGATTATGAGAATTCTGATCACCGATGATGAACCCCTCGCGCGTGATCGCCTGCGCAGCCTGATTGAAGAGCTCGACCTCGGCAGCGTCGTCGGCGAAGCAGCTAACGGCAAAGAAGCACTGCAACAGTGTGAGCGGCTACAGCCCGATGTGGTCCTGCTCGACATACGTATGCCGGAGATGGATGGCATCGAAGCGGCGCTACACCTCGCCAATCTCGAGCGGCCGCCAGCGGTGATCTTTACCACCGCGTACGGTGACCACGCCCTCGCCGCCTTTGAGGCGCACGCGGTCGATTATCTGCTCAAACCGATCCGCAAGACGCGCCTACAGGAGGCACTGGAAAAGACGCAGAAGCTCAACCGCGCCCAACTGCAGTCGCTGCAACAGGCCGATGACCCCACCGCGATGCGCAGCCACATCAGCGCACGAGTACGCGAGACGATTCAACTGATCCCGATTGAAGAGGTGCTTTACTTCCGCGCCGACCAGAAATACGTTGCCGTGCGCCACCTCCACGGCGAGGTATTGATCGAAGAATCGCTCAAAACACTGGAACAGGAATTTGCCTCGCTAACCCTGCGCATTCACCGTAACACGCTGATTTGTAAAAAATACCTTGCTGGCATCGGCAAAGATAGCGAAGGCCATGCACAGCTGCTGCTACGCCATTGCGATGAACCACTGGCGATCAGTCGCCGCCACCTGAGTGAGATCAAACAGCTGCTGAAGCAGCTCAGTCAGCACCCTTAATTCGGGTCCATTGCCCTTTTTTATTTGCCTCCCGCCAGCGCAAGCCGTAGCATTACGCCCTCGTCAGGGAATAACCCTGTCCACATTTCAATAGCCACAGACCTGAAAACGGGAAGCGTAAAATAAAGATGTCCAGCAATCGAATTGTAATCGCCACACGCCAAAGCCCGCTTGCCCTGTGGCAGGCAGAACATGTCCAGCGCCGCCTGCGCGAAGCCCACCCCGGCCTTGAGGTTGAACTGCTCAAGATGACCACGCAGGGGGATAAGATCCTCGATACGCCACTCGCCAAAATCGGCGGCAAAGGGCTATTTGTGAAAGAGCTGGAAGAGGGACTGCTCGACGGACGCGCCGACATCGCCGTTCATTCGATGAAAGATGTACCGGTGGAGCTGCCCGACGGCCTACACCTGCCAGTGATTCTCAACCGCGAAGACCCGCGCGACGCCTTTGTCTCCAATAACTATGATTCATTCGAAGCGCTGCCCCAGGGGGCGCGCCTCGGCACATCCAGCCTGCGTCGCCAGTGTCAGCTCAGCGCGCTGCGCCCAGACCTGAAAGTGACCAGCCTGCGCGGCAACGTCGGCACTCGCCTGCGCAAGCTCGATGAAGGCGAGTATGACGCCATCATCCTCGCCGCCGCCGGGCTGATGCGACTGGAACTGACTGAGCGCATCACCGCCAAAATCTCCACCGACACCTGCCTGCCGGCGATTGGCCAGGGCGCAGTCGGGATTGAGTGCCGCAGCGATGATCCTCGCGTCTATGAATTGATCAGTGTGCTGGATGATGAAACGACACACATTCGCGTCGCCGCGGAGCGTGCGCTCAATCACCGCCTCGAAGGGGGCTGTCAGGTGCCGATTGGTGGCCATGCCGAAATCGATGGCAACACACTGCGCCTGCGCGCGCTGGTGGGTTCTCCCGATGGCGCTGAAATCATCACGGGTGAGGTCAACGGTACGCTGGATGAAGCCGAGAAAATGGGCGTTGCGCTGGCCGATGACCTGCTTTCACGCGGCGCAGACCGAATCCTCAAAGAGGTCTATGCCAACCGTTAGTCCAGCGCAAACGCTCGCTCAACTGCGGGTGGTGGTGACACGACCCGCACATCAGGCAGCGCACCTGTGCGATCTGATTGAACAGGCAGGCGGGATTGCGACCCGACATCCGGTCATCGAGATTGCCGCGCCGAGCAATATTCAGGCTGCCCAGGAAAAATTGGGGCGACTCAAAAATTTTAGTATCGCCATATTCACCAGCGTAAACGCCGTGGAATGGCTGTTTAAGCTCGCACCCCAACCATTCATCTGGCCAGCTAACCTGCAAGTGGCCGCTATCGGCAAACGCACGGCCAGCGCGCTTAAATCCCATAGGATTGATGTCAATATCATTCCAGCAGACGGCTTTAATAGTGAATCGCTGCTGCAAACTGAGGTCATGAGTTCGATCTCAAACAGGCAGATCGCGATCTTCAAGGGCGAAGGGGGACGTGCACTCCTCACACCCGCGCTGACCCAATTGGGTGCATCAGTAGAGGAGATCGATCTCTACCAACGAAAAAGACCAAATGATGGCCTCAGGAATATACAGCAGGCAGGAAAATCCGGTAATATCGACCTCATCATTGTCACCAGCAATGAAGGGCTTCAGAACCTGTTTGAGATGGCCACAGAAAATGAACGCGAATGGCTACGCTCAACACCACTGGCGGTCATCAGTGAGCGCAGTGCTCAACTGGCCAGAAGCCTGGGGTTCGATCATGAACCGATCGTGGCAAGTGAAGCGAGCGATGAGGGTTTACTCGCGAGTATCGAACAATGGTATGCTGATCGGTTCCGGAGGGGAGTTCAGCAGGGGAGTGATCATGACGCGGGGAAGTAATCATGGGCGATAAATCAAAATCGCAAACAAAACAGAAGAAAGACAAGCCGGTGATCGAGCAGCAGGCACTGGCAGTCTCAAACGAGTCCGCACAAGCAACGTCACAACAGCCGCCAGAAGCAAAAAGTAGCGGCAAAGGGATTGCTATCGTTGCCATTCTAATCGCGTTAGGCGCGATGGGGGTGGGCTACAAAGGCTGGGAAACAGCCGACAAGTTGAACCAGCAACTGGCTAGCCAGGGCGGAGAGATCGAAAGCTCCATTAGCAGCGCGCTCAAGCCTGCCATCGATTCTGTTGATACCGTAGAGTCCGGACTCGGCAGCGTGCAGAGTGACATTGGCTCGGTGCAATCTACTATTGGCTCCGTACAATCCTCTATTGATACCATCCAGAGCGAAATCGACAGCCTTAAAAGTGAGCTTGCTTCACTCAAAGGCGACTTCGGTGCTATTCAAGGTGGTGTAGCGACGCTTGAGAGTTCCCAAAAGAGTGAACTCAGCAACATCAACGCCCAGCTCGATGAAAAAATTCAACACGTGCAAACGCTGCACGGTGCACTGGAAGCGCAACAAAAATCATTGCAGGATAACGTCATCGCACTCAACGACGGGCTATCGACACTCAAGTCTGAAGTCCAGGCAGAAGCCGAGAAGAGCAAGATGTCTGCATGGGTGCTCGCCGAAGTGGAGTACCTGCTCAACATTGCCAATAGCCGTCTAAACCTTGAGCAAGATGTTGATGCGGCACTGACGGCCCTTAATGCGGCCGCCAAACAGCTCGGCAAACTGAACCTGCCTGATCTGGCGGAAATCCAGCAACTGATCCGCAGCGAAATCGAGGCCCTCAATTCAGCGCCAAAACTCAATCTTCCGCAGATGGCGCAGCGCCTCGCATCCCTCGGTAGCGATATCGAACAGCTGCCACTGGCAAAGCCTAAAACCGCGACACTGGTCAGCGATAAAGCTGCGGATAGTGACCCCAAACAGTGGGAGGTACTCGCCGATCAGGTGTGGGCAGCGCTCAAACCACTGGTCTCGGTACGTAATAGTAAAGACCCCGTGATGGCACCACTGACACCGGAAAAACAGGCCTACCTAACGCAAAATCTACAACTGAAAATTGAGTCGGCACGACTGGCACTGTTACGCACCGATAACACCACCTTTCATGAAAACCTGAAAGTCGTCAATGAGTGGGTCTCGCGCTTCTACGACATCGAGTCGTCAGCAGGTGCCGACATGATCAGTACACTGGATGAATTTCAGCAAACAACTATCGATACTGAACTACCGAACATTTCTGGATCACTCAATGCGTTACAGCAGTTCATCGCCAGTAACTCATTAAAAGTGACCCGCCTGACAGGTGAGGCATTTTCAGACAGTCAACTCGTATTTACACCACCCAACAGCGTCGCCGGCGACGCTACCATTCACTAGTAGTGGAGTGACATATTTATGAAACTATTAATCATAGCCATCATCGCCCTCCTGGCTTCCGTTGCAATCGCGCTGTTCGGCAAAGATGATCCCGGTTATATCATGATTAACTACGGCAACTGGACGATGGAAGCCAGCCTTGTCCTGGTCCTTTCAGTTGGCATCGTGAGTTATATCATTCTCTATTACGCCACTAAACTACTGGGGGGCACACTCAAATCCCCATTCCGAATGATGGCCTGGGGCGGCAAACGCAAAGAAAAAAAAGCGCGCATGGCCAGCGCACAGGGCATGATCGAACTTTCCGAGGGCAACTGGAGCAAAGCCGAGCAACTGCTCTCGCAAAATGCGCAGGCGGGCGAGATGCCCGTGCTTAACTTTCTCGGTGCGGCGCGAGCAGCACAGCAACTGGGGGCTAAAGAGCGCCGCGACCATTATCTTAAAATGGCACGCGAACTGGCACCACGAGACAGCATCGCGGTATCGCTCACACAGGCGGAACTGCTGATGGCGAATGGCCAACTAAGTGAAGCCGCAGAAAGCCTCAAACTGCTGCGTCAATTCTCACCCAAAAATGAGACCATCCTTAAATTGCTGGCCAAGCTCTATACCAAGATGGGCGAATGGAACAAGCTCATTGAGCTACTGCCTGCGCTGCGTAAAAATCATATCCTGACTGACTTTGACCTGGAGCGTCTTGAGCAGATGGCCCACGCCGAGCTGCTCAAGTGCGTATCGCATGACATTAGCCTGCTCAACAGCGCCTGGCACCGCACCCCACGTCGCATCAGGAAAAAGGAAGGTGTGTTACTGGAATATGCTCACGCACTCATCGGTCATAACGAAGGGCATCGGAGTGAAGAGCTGATTTACCAAGTGATCGACAACCACTGGAACGATGAGCTTTGTTATCTTTACGGTATCATCAAAGGCAACAACCTCGGACGCCAGTATAAGAATGCACAGAAACTCCTGCGAAAACAGCGCACCAACCCGGTACTCCTGCTCACCTTGGGTCGGTTGGCGTTACGTAACGGCGAGCTACAAAATGCGCGTAGCTACCTGGAAGCGAGTATGCAGGCCGATCCACAACCTGAAACCTGTAAAGAACTCGCTGCACTGATGGAAAAAATTGGCGAACAGGACCTGGCGATTGAATACTACCGCGCAGGGCTCACCATGAGCGTCGCACTGCCGAATCAATCGCAGCCACTCTCACTGCCTGCCAGTAGTGGCGTGATTGAAAGTCGTAGTGGCATCCTGCTGGCGGCACAACCACAGCAGGCTTAGGCATAAAAACTTAGCGGCGATCAGGCCTTGGTCGCTGCTGAGTCTTTTGAAAATTCAAACGCATCGTAAAAGAAGTTTTCCTCGGATAATCCCTGCGCGCTAAAAGCATCGCGTGCCGCAGCGACCATCACTGGTGGGCCACCCGCATAGACATCATAGCCACTTAGGTCAGGGAAATCGTCCAGCACCGCCTGATGCACATAACCGTTTCGCCCCTGCCAGCCGTCGGCCTCATTCACATCTGAAAGCACCGGCACATACGTAAGCGCCCCCTGCTCCGCCCACGCCTGCGGCATCTCATTAAGGTAAAGGTCAATCTCTGCACGTGCGCCCCAGTAAAGGAACATCGGGCGTGAAACATTCTCTGCCATTGCGTGTTCAATAATTCCTTTGATCGGCGCAAAGCCTGTGCCACCCGCGACAAAAATCATCGGGCGCGGTGACGCCTCTCTAAGATAAAAACCACCCAGCGGCCCCTCAATACGCAGCATTTCACGCGTCTGCATATCACGGAATACGTGATCGGTGAACTCACCGCCGTCAATGTATCGAATATGGAGTTCAACCAACTCATCGTCATGCGGTGCATTAGCGAGTGAAAAACTACGGCGACGACCATCGCGCAGCAAGATATCAATGTACTGTCCGGCGAAAAACTGCATGCGGCAGGTCTCCGGCAACTTGAGATAGACGCGCATTACGTCCGGTGCCAACTTATCCAGTTTCACCACACGTACCGGATACTGTTCAACCTTAATCTCTTGTGACGAGGCGACCTCTTCAACCGAAATTTCCAGATCACTGCGTGGCTCTGCGCCACAGAAAAGCACCTTACCGGCCGCTTTATCTTCGGCCGATAACGCCATCGGAACGAGATCTTCATAGCTGACCTCACCCTTTAGCAGCCACCCTTTACAAGCGCCACAGACGGCATTACGACAGCCATATGAAAGGTTAATACCCTGTCGCAACGCGGCTTCGAGTATGCTTTCACCTTTTTCAGCCTCAAATGTCTTACCTGAAGGGCTGATAACAATTTTAAAACCCATTAAACTACCCTGATATTTATGATTAACAATGCATTGTCCTTTATTTTCTACGGCAGATAAACCCTATGATAAATAACCTTATTATTGGCTGCGGCGACATTGGTCGTCGGGTCGGGCAAAAACTACTCAAACAACACGCCGTCACTGGCGTTGTCCGTTCTGCTGAAACTGCCGCCCAGCTGAATCAGCTCGGCTTCGTGAGCTGCATCGCCAATCTCGATGACTCACCCGTCAAGCTACCCGCGATCACTGCCGACACGGTGATCTACTACTTCGCACCACCACCCGACGAAGGCGAACACGACCCGCGCATGGCGAACTTCTTACAGACACTAACGGCCATAGCGGCCTATCCTGCAAAGATTATCTATATCAGCACCACTGCCGTGTACGGGGAATCTGCAGGAAACTGGGTCGATGAACAGAGCCCAACGCGACCCAACAACGCAAGGGGCAAGCGGCGCCTCGACGCTGAATCGCAACTGATCGCGTTCCAGCAGCGCCATCCAGTGACGATCACTATCCTTAGAGTTGCGGGAATTTATGGCGCAACACGCCTCCCCTTTCAGCAAATCAAAACAGGTAAACCAATTTTAAAACTGGAGATTGCGCCATTCTCCAACCGCATTCACGCCAGCGATCTTGCCGACATCTGCATTGCCGCAGCGCAGCAGAACAGCCCACCGCTCGCCATCTTTAATGTCAGTGACGGTAACCCTGGCTCGATCTCACAATACTTTCAACAAGTCGCGCTCGCATTTAAGCTGCCTGCGCCGCCTGAAATCACATGGGAAGCGGCCCAACAGCAACTTAGCCCCGGCATGTTGAGCTATCTAAAAGAATCAAAACGGATCGATAATCGTCGCGTGATCAGCGAACTCGGCATCTCGTTGCGCTATCCCACACTTGAAGAGGGACTCAGACAGTGCGCTGAGGAATTGAATTGCGATCACACATAAACCCACCACTCTTTAGAAATGAGCTTAATTGATATGAGTGTGCGGTAAATGACTGAAACAGAATTAAAGCGAGCGCGCTGGTGAGGGCAAATCACACCGTGTGTGATTCGCTGATCCCACCAGCCTACCGCCGGTGCCGTTGACGGGTTCAGATTCAGGACCTGATAGCCCTTAGGAGCCGGAGCTTATACTTTGAGGCCTGACAATCCAAAGACTTACTTGTTTCAATTGCAGTTCATTGCGAAAGAAGTACGGACACCGAGAAATACTACCTCGAAGGCCAACTCACACGTTGTTCCACTATCGTCCCGTTCTGTGCATCTTCATGCTTTCTGTATCGCCCCACTCGCGGACTCGGTCAGACAGGGACACGCGTTGCCGCTTAGTTGTTCCCATCCGTCATCGGGCCGAAGCGTTAACACCGCAGTAGTGCTCTGTGACGCATTAAAATTAACACCAATAATGCGCGGCGACAATAAAAATATTTAGTATTAAATTAATATATTTTTGGGGGCGTCGATGGGACTAACTGATCAACACAATTTGCTTGTGCTGCTCAATAAAATGGTCACGTGCCGTCTGGTCGATAAGTGCGTCAGCGCTATCAGGAATAATGGTTCTTGAAATCTGAATGCCAACATTACACGTTTTACACCAGACGATTTTCCAGCCAAATTCAGCATCTTCAAAACCAAAGTACTGGTAATTTAATCCCGTTGAGCCACAATTCAGGCAAGTGCATGTGGCGAGATCAGCGTCATTAACCGGCAGGTGTTTTATCCAGTCAAGGTAGCTGTGTGTTGTCACATTCATTCAAACCTCTTTAGACGCCCAGATCTATTCTGTAAATAGTATTGCCAAAAACTCGCTTCAACCCCATACGCAGCCGTTTCATTTAAATTTAACTGCTCAATCATTCTATCACCGTGTGTATTGGGGTGGCCGAAAATTTCGATCTGCATTACGTGCGTACGCTCATGTCCCAAGGTCTTGATGAGATTTTCAAGATTGGTAAACGCATCGGGGTAGAGATCAATCATGCCGTTGGGATGAGTATAACCAAAGATATTTTTACCCAGTAGTTCGGGGTCTCTGACGATTCTAACCTTTAACCCTTCCAGTCCGATGCCGCCTTCCAGTGCGGCACGCAGTACAAAACGCTTCTGCATTGGTACTTTTAGTTCAGTGTAAATACC
>CALZIG010000124.1 GCA_945787585.1 uncultured Gammaproteobacteria bacterium
AGCTGTTGCAGGCTTTTGATTGCAGCAAGATCAAGCACCCGATAGCCGGAACTCTGCATCACGCGGATATTGGAAAGTTTACCGCTGCTGGAGATGTGCAGCCCGAGTTCTACGGTTCCCTGCCAGCCGCGTTTACGTGCGAGGCGAGGGTATTGAAAGTAGGGGGAAAATGCCTGATTAAGTTTATGGTGCAGTATGGTGTCGGTAGAGGACGTGCTAGCTGTTGTGGGTATCGCTGCCGCTGCCGGCTGGAGGGTGGCGGCGATGGCCAGCGGTTGCGCTACGGCAGACGACGTATGTGGTGGAGGGGTCGTTGCCGGTCGCTGAGCGATGGCGACTGGCGCAGCGGTGGTATTCACAACGGGAGTGGGGGATGGGCGTCGCTGTTCGACGGGCGGCTGTGGTGCGGCAGTCGAAGATAAAGCTGTCGTCTGTTTGATTGCTTGTTCCGCCGCAATGGCGTCGGGTTGCGAAGCGTCATTGGCATGCAACCGCACGCTGAGTGGACTTCCAGAGCGGCTAATGACAGCCTCATCGGGGGGCGTTATCTGCACCTTATCCCACAGGCTGAAGAGCAGCCCGTGGGTGATGATCGATAACAGAATAAAATAGCGCATAATTGCTCGTCGTTCATAAGTGCAAAGGGGCGCATTGAAGAGGTGAATGCCTTCGTTGCCCGCCGCAACATGGATTAATCTCAGGATTTTCCCGATTCAATCGGGCTCCTTAATTGGATTCAGGCCGGTCTCCGGACTCATGAGTGGACTCTTGTCCTCAACTGTCGCCTTCCCAAGCAGCTGCTCAGTGGCATGTGACAGTCATCACTCATTTACCGTTGCGGGGGCAGTGTCGGGTTTGTAAGACGCTGAGACTCGAGAGACTTCGTCTGTACGCACCGACTTTCCGTTTCATCCGTTGAGCGAAGGCTCGCGGGACACCTGTACGTTGAGGGTGGACTCTAAGGGGCGGGCATTGCCGTGTCAAGCAGAAGCGTAGAGAGGAGCGGTTTTTCGCTTTGAAAGGGGGGGCATTTTATCTGGAAATAGATTTCGCTAATTTGGTGCAAAGAAATGCAGAGATGCTCAATGATGGGGATTTTATGTGTGATGCACTGTGGTTTATTCAAATAATCATGCATATCGAGCTGGCGTGGAAAATGCTTAGTAGAATGGTTTGCTATCACAGTAAAAGGAGTTATATGTCAACGGCTAACTACATTAGCGTGCTTGAGCGTTATCATGAAAATCAGGCTTCGATACATGACATTATGGGGTCTATTCTTACCGGGATTGCTGAAGAAAAACTAATGAAAAATAAAGAGACCCGTGTCGATGCAATTAAGGCGCTTGGTAAACGCTTTCCATTTATCGATATGCTATTTGTGCTTGATAAGGATGGGGTGCAGGTGGGGGACAACATCACGACTTATCGTGATCAGCCCGGTATCTACAGTGGTGATGGTATTTCTCGACGTCAACGCCCATATTTCCGTCTCGCTGAGATGAGTGACTGTAACGATGTCATTGTGACTGATCCCTATCTCTCGACGGTCAACCGGAATCTCTGCATTTCATCGATCATGAAATGGAACTGTGGAGGCGAAGAAGGTTTTCTGGTGGTTGATGCAGACCTGATTACGATTGTTGAGTTTTTAATGGGTGATTCTCAGCGCAGAAAATTTCAGCCGTTTTTTAAATATGTCTATGCAGTCATTGTGGTAGGTCTTTTTTGTGTCGTCATTTCACTACTCTACTCTGCATTTCATGAGCTCTATCTTGCGATGACGGCGGTCGTTGGTAGTCAGGAGGCACATCTTAAACCCTTTGGCGTCATCATCTTTCTAACCTTGGCGTTGGCCATCTTTGACCTTGGAAAGACTACTCTTGAAGAAGAGGTGTTGATGCAAAAAGATATCTTTCGTCATAGCTCGACACGCCGTACCATTACCCGCTTTGTCGCTGCGATTTTGATTGCTGTTTCAATCGAGTCTCTGTTGCTGATGTTTAAGGCGGCACTGGGGCAGGGTGACCAACTTGTGCCCGCAGTGTGGATGATGTTAGCTGCAGTGGGGTTGTTAATTGGGCTGGGGTTGTATGTTTACCTGGGTGCAAAGGCCGAGGCGCTATTGCGTAGCAATGGAAAGGTGGCACGTGGAAGACAGTGAGAACGCATCGCGTTAGCTCAGGAGAGTGTTCTGGCGATGTTGGTTCTGGCCACTCTGTATGTGGTGAGGAAGGCAGCGAACGCTGCGACGATAATTAGCATCGCGCTGGTGATTAAATAATGGGGCCAGGAGATGTAGATGAAGATGGGGTACCCCTCGGTTTTACCGGGCGGTGCGGGCATCATCAATTCTGCCAGATTGATGCCGTTTGAGATGGCATATGAGAGAAGCATACCGAGCGTGGTGGCAGCGAGTCCAATCAGGCAGGCTTCCAGAATAAAGTTGGCGTAGATTCGTGATGGGTTGGTACCGAGTGCGCTGAGGGTTGCGATCTCTTCGCGTCGTTGATGAATGGCCAGCGCGATGGTGTTGGAGATGGCGAGAAAGATGACGACCAGAATAATAAATCCCATCACGCCAAAAATGCGGTCGTATATCGCCTTCACTTTATGATAAAGCTCCGCACGCTGTTGCCACGTCTGCACAGTGATGCCATTGAGGCTGTTTTGCAGCAGCGTCTGCACGGCGGCACTCGCTTCGCGCTGGTGAAGATAGATCGATAACTGGCTGATGTTGTCGGTATCCAGCAGTGTCGCTACGGTGGTGAGGCTGGTCATCAGGCTGTGGTTATCGATTTCCGGGGTGCCGGTGTGGTACGGCCCCGCGAGTTGAACTGTTATCTCACTGTTTTCCCCGTGGCGGTTTTGTGTGTGAAGGGTGAGCAAGTCACCCTTGGTAGCATTTAATGTGCGCGCAAGTTGGGCGCCTAGCACCACATCCGGTGTCTCCTGCGGCGTTAGCCAGGGGTTGAGTACGCCGTCGGTGCGCAGAAAAGGGCCGTGTACGCGAAACTCTTCTTTTGAATCGACGCCACTGCCAAAAAACACGGCACTCTTATTCCCTTTGCTGATTATCCCCTCAAAGCGCGCCCTTGGCAGGACACGCACGACGCGTTCATCTTTCCATAAAGATGATTGAAGGGTTTGCCAGCCGCTTAAATTGAGTTGCTGGTGAGTGCCGCCCAGTGCAGGGTCTGGATTGTCATCGGTCACGATAACGTGACCTTCGCTACGCATCGCGATCTCCTGCAGCGCATCGTAGGTGGAGAGCATAAAGCCACTGCCGACCAGCAGTGCAGTGAGCCCTACCGCGATAATCAATAATGTATTGATAACACGCGTGCCATCACGCAGGACGTTACGCAGTGCAATGCGTAGCCAACTCATGTTGACGCACCTAAACGGCCATCAAGTAATTCAATTTTACGATCGCAGCGATCAATCACAAAGGGGTCGTGGCTTGCGATGAGAAAACTCGCACCATATTCTCGATTAAGTTCACGCATCAGTTGCAGGCCCGCATGTGCGTGTTGATGGTCAAGGCTGGCACTCGGTTCATCGGCGATCACCAGCTGGGGGCGCTTGATCAGTGCGCGGGCAATGCCGACGCGTTGACGTTCACCGCCGGAAAGTTGTTTGGGCAGGTGGGCACGACGATGGATCAAACCCATGCGGACCAATAGCTGCTCGACATCGAGTTTGATCTGTTTTTTACGGATGCCGTTGAGCAATAGCGGGTAGGCGATATTTTCATAGACGGTCATCGCGGGGATTAGCTGGTGGCGTTGAAAGATAAAGCCAATTTCACGGCGGCGATAGCCGCAGCGCGCCTTCGTGTTGAGTTGGGAGAGTGCGGTGCCGTTGAGGGAATAGTGGCCAGCACTGGGGGGGTCAATCAGCCCGCAGATGTTAAGTAACGTACTTTTACCGCTGCCTGAGGGGCCCTGTACTGCGAGAAACTCGCCTTCAGCGAGCGTAAACGAAATCTCATGCAGCGCGGTGATCTGGTTTTTATCGTGGCCATAGCTTTTGCTGACAGCCGCTAATTCCAGACGTATCGCCATCTCAGTCGGTAAGTTGTTGTAGCAATGTCTGTGCCTGCCGACCATTTTTTCCGTCGGGATCAGTCTTGAGTGTTAATTCAAGGTAGTGCCGAAACTGAGCCTGATCGTTGCGTTTGTCAGCGGCGGTAGCAGCGGCAAAATAGATCGCTGCCTGTAAACCCAGGGGCATCTCCGAAAAGTGGGGGTGCGCAAGTAGCTGTTGGACTAAATGATCGCCTTCGCGGAAGCGGTGAAAGATGGCGTCTGGCAGGTTGATGAAGACATATGTTGCGATTAACTGTGTTTCGACAATCTCCAGATAATCACCATCATACTGGCCAAGCTTGCGTAGGGCGCGGTCAATTATATTGAGTCCTTCTTCAGTTTCACGCATACGGTTAAGTGGTCGTTTGCCGATATCCTTGCCTCTTAACGAAAGTGCGCCGCCTTTATAGGCAAGTACAAGCGGATGTGATGGGTATTTATTCTCTAACTTTCGAATCTTCTGTGTTGCGTTGCGGATATCGCGTTCAGTACCATCCGTTGCCACCAAATAGGCCGCGCGTACAACTTCTATCTCTTTTATAAATGTGCTTTCAGCGAATGATGGTGAGAGGATTATGAGTGTGGCAAGCAGTAACAGTGCGCTGTAGATACATTTCATAAGATAAGTATAAGTACGCTTGCCTGCTTACCACATTAGATCATCAGGAATCTGATAATCGGCGTATGGGTCATCCTCATTCGGGGTTGATGTTATGTTGCGATCGTTCATGATAATACACTGTGCATCTCGTTGTTTTATTTTATTGGCAACTGGGGTGGGGACGAGCGCATAATCTTCACCAAGTTTTGCGATAGCCAGATGGC
>CALZIG010000125.1 GCA_945787585.1 uncultured Gammaproteobacteria bacterium
ATTCAACCATGATACTAATAAAACTGTACAGGATAGTTACAATGAGTGTGCCCGTAAAACTTAGACTTATACTGCCAATTTTGTCCTTTCTATTACTGGGAACTAGTAATGCATTTGCTGCCATTTACTACGTATCCACTTCAGGCAACGACTCGTCTGGTAGCGGCGCTTCAAGCAGCCCCTGGAAAACAATCGGTTACGGAATCGATCAAATGGCCTCCGGCGATACGTTGCTTGTTAAAGCCGGTACCTATATTGGGAAAGAGAACTTCATCAACTCACGTCTTAACGATCTACCTAGTGGCACACCTGGCAAGTACACAATAGTAAAAGCAGAAGTGCCTTTGGAAGTCACTATCAAAAATGACGGCTCGCTCAACTATTACGATAACCTGATACGTCTCGAAGGAAACTATATTCATGTGGACGGTTTTATTGTAGATATGATTAATCAGAGCGAACCAGAATACAATGCGGAAGTCACGGGCAACTATAATAAAATCACGCGGAGTTTTTTTCGTCGCGAAGGGAATGTTAGTCAATACGGCGGCTGGGTATCGATTTTAGGCGATTATAACCTTGTCGAGGATAGCGCTGGCGTCGGTGCTGCACGGTATGGTTTCTATACCGGTGGCCCTACTTCATCAGCGAGCCAAAATATTTTTCGTCGTATCGTTGCCAGAGTGGATTACTCTAATTCTGACCAGCCAAAAGCGGCGTTTTCCGCCTACGGCAATGACACCGGCAATAATATGCACGATGTGTTGTTTCAAAACTGCATTGCGATTGATGGACGACGCGGTCCCAGCAGTTCAGAAGACACCTATGGTGGATTTTATTTTCCTAAAAATGCGACGAATATTACAATCCAGGGCAGCATCGTACTCAACAATGAAGCAGGACATGCCGGTTATTTTGTCAAAGAATTACAGGGCGATAATATCCATCTCGAACATTCTATCGCGTGGGATGTATATGGGAGTACTCACATAGCAGGCGTGCGCGCCAATGGCGCTGGCGGTCTTTATTTTGGACTCGACCATATGACCATCGGCAACACACTGGCGGCGTATTACAATAAAGACAGCGCTCAACAGCGGGTTTTAACCAATTCACTCTTCTACAATAACGCTGTATTATCCTCAGGTAGCGATTATGATTGGGCCTCAAAGACCAACAATGCTTTCTTTCCTATCTCACAGGCGATCGGCATCCTTTCGATCATCAGCAATATCAATCTAAAATATATCCTTCGTGCCGAAACTGGCAGCGCCCTTGTTGGCAGCGCTAGCGGTGGCGATAACATAGGAGCCGATGTCACCCAGCAATACGGCGTTTCAGGCACACTATGGGGGGAACCGGGGTTTGATCAACGCACCAGCAATGCCCTCTGGCCGTGGAAGTACGAAGATAAAATCAAAACATTATTCTCAATTTCAAACACACCGCCGGCTGGCAACATCCCCTCCAGCAATAATACTGTCAGAGGATTTACGGTCGCAAATGATCAATTTGGCAAGCGCATGACATTAACCCGTTACATTTGGCAATACCTGGGAAATGAGATCCCTTCTGAGATTTATGGTGCCTCATCAGTCTCGATTCCGACGGGAGGGAGCGCCGCTGTTATTCAGTAATCATGAGTAGCATATTTTTAGCGCGCACTAAATAGAAACCATTTAGTGACAGAACACTCACAGGTGAGAGCTTTAATACGCCGCTAAACTGCGGCAATGTTATCTATCAAATAAATTCTCTATCTATCTAATAAATGAAGACTATTTAGATATGAACCTTACTTTCAAATATTTAGTTGTTTGTATAGTATGATGCTTGTTTGTACAATACTCGCCACATTGAATTTCAATATTTAATGCAAGTAGCACTTTCACAGAATACACAGCAGTTAGCGCAAATACACATGAATTTTACAGGGTACATGTGGCATAATTCTTGATTGATATTTTAAGCATAAAGTGAAATAACAACCTGTTTCAATTTTGATCACAGAAGTCGTTTATAGAGCCATCATCCTTTGACCATAAAAAAATTAACTGCTAGCAGCACACACGCCTCAGCATCAGTCATTAAGCTACCTGGGGTATTCACCCTAATCCTATCTCTTTTAGTAGCGGGCTGTGGTAGTGCTGGTAATGACACGTCCGCTACGGATAGTGATGCAGCAGCAAACACTTCGAGCAGCACTCAATCTACCGTTAACAACGTATCAGCAATCATCACGCCGATTGTTGGCTCTGCCAATGATGCTGAGGAAGAGGCCGCTACAGGTTCAATCGATGCCGCTAGTAGTGACCTCGAACTCATCTACGAACCCGGTGGCTCAGGAGAACAGCGCGTTGGTTTGCGCTTCAGTCTGGATATCCCTAAAAATAGCATTGTCACGCGGGCTTACATTCAATTCACCAGCGATGAAGTGTCAACTGGTGAAAGCAGTCTGACTATCCGTGCCGAATACAGTGCGAATGCGGCATCTTTTTCTACAAATAATTTCGATATTTCATCTCGCCCTGTCACCACTGCATCAGTCGACTGGACACCACCCGAGTGGAATACCACAGGGGAAAGTGGAATTGACCAGCGCACCCCTGATATCAGCACCCTCGCCCAGAAAGTAGTAGATCTCTCTGACTGGCAAGCCAATAATTACATCGCATTTATCATTACTGGTACGGGTACTCGCACGTCGGTATCCCATGACGGTTCACCTGTGTTTGCACCAAAACTGTACATTGAATACGCAGTCAATGAACCCGAACCTGAGCCTATTCCGCCATCACCAGAGCCTGTGACTCCACCGCCTGCACCCGTCGATCATTTCCCCATAGCAGAGAATGACACCCTGAGCACTTCAGAAAACACGGCTGTCTCTTTCAACCTGCTCAGCAATGATCATGGTCTTGAAGATGGTGGCATTGTGATCACTCTAAGCAGTGCACCGGCCAATGGCAGCACATCCCTTGCTCAAAATGGCACGGTGACATACAGCCCCAATGGTGGCTATGCAGGCAGTGATCAGTTCACCTATCGCGTCACAGATGCCGATGGCGATTCAAGCAGTGCCATTGTTAATGTAACCATTGACGCGATTAATTATTTGCCCATCGCTCACGACGATAGTATCGAAATTAACGCGGGGTCATCAGTCACGGTGAATGTCCTCACCAATGACACAGGACTCGAAGACGGCGGTATCACTGTCACACTCGACAACACACCAACTAACGGTAGCGTTCAGATTGACCAGAACGGCACAATTACCTACACCCCCAACAGTGGCTATGTCGGCAGTGACTCCCTTACATACCGCATCACAGACAGTGATGGGGATAGCAGTAGCGCTAACTTCAATCTCATTATTCATCCACTTATCAGCCAACAACCCGCCAGTGATGATGCCGAAGAGACAATGTCAACCGGCAGAATGGATCTTGCAAGCAGCAATCTCGAACTTACACTACACACCAATGGCACGGGTGGCCAGCGTGTGGGGCTGCGTTTTAAACTAGACGTCCCCAGTAATAGCATTATTACCAATGCCTATATCCAGTTTACAACCAGCCAGACCTCGTCTGGAGTAAGCAACCTGTTTATCTTCGCTGAGAAAAGCACCAATGCAGCAGCTTTTGCAAGTAATGACCTGAATCTTTTTCGCCGTCCCGCCTCAGATATAACGATTAACTGGATGCCGCCTGACTGGAATACGATCGGTCAGAAGGAGATTAGCCAACGTACGCCAGATTTAAGTGCGCTCATTCAGGAAATCATTACATTAGACAACTGGCAGGCCAGCAACCATATCGCTTTTACCATATACGGCAGTGGCACTCGAATAGCGTACTCACTTGACAGCTCACTATTAAATCTAGGCACCACTGAACTAGCGCCACAGCTTTATGTTGAATATGCCCCAGCTGATGCAACGTCACCGCTGCCAGCCCCCACTAACACGTTTCCAATCGCGCATCTGGATAGTCTCACGACGATAAAAAATACGCCGGTAAGCATCAACGTACTAAGTAATGATGAAGGACTCTCAGATGCACCCATTAACGTCACCATCAGCACCCCCGCCCCAAATGGGCGTGTTGTTATTGGCCAAAATGGCAACCTCACCTACACACCAGATAGTGATTATTTAGGGACAGATACCTTCACTTACACCATCACAGACGCCAATAGCGACGCCGATTCTGCAAGTGTCAACGTCTCAATTAATGACTCCAATCATTTACCCGTTGCCAATGCTGATAACGTCACAACGCAAACCAGCACACCGGTGACGATTGCTGTACTTGATAATGACACGGGTATAGAAGACAGCCCAATCACTATGGCCATTTCAACGCACCCCATCAATGGAAGCGTGACCATTGAACCAGACAATACGATCACCTACACCTCGAATGCAGATTACTTCGGGCCTGATAGTTTCGGTTACACCATTACAGACATAGACAACGACAGCGCCGCTGCCAACGTACAGATTACCGTCACATGCACCTCTGGGATTTGCTCAAAGACCATTAGAGCCACATGGGATGCGAATGCAGAACCGAACATCAGTGGATACTACCTCCATCATGGTACACAATCAGGTACATACACAGATAAAATCTGGGTGGGTGATATGACATCATATGATTTTATTACCTCCGAATTGACAGACCACTTCTTCGCAGTTTCAGCGGTGAATACGTCAAGCGATGAGTCCGATCTATCCGCCGAAGCATCGATATCACTAGCGCCATGATCGGCCCATTTCATCAGAACAAAGGCTAAAGGATAGTTACCATGAACGCTTCAGTAAAATTCAGACTACTATTGCCAGCCCTGTTAATTTTCTTATTCTGGAATAACAGTGCCATCGCGGCTATTTACTATGTTGCAACAACAGGGAGCAATCTGTTTGGCGATGGCACGTCTAATGACCCGTGGAAAACGATTGGTTATGGCATCGATAAAATGAAGTCGGGGGATACATTAATAGTAAAAGCCGGCATCTATCGGGGAAAAGAGAACTTCATCAACTCTCGCCTTTCTACACTTCCCAGCGGTGGCCCGGGAAACTACACTACCATCAAAGCAGAATCGCCATTCACTGCCATTATTAGCAACAGTGCGCCGTTAAACTACTATGATAATCTATTACTCATCGAAGTAGATTATATCCACATCGATGGCTTTGTATTTAACATGATCAATCAGAAAGAACCGGAATACAATGCTGAAGTATTGGGTAATTATAATAAAATCACCCAAAGTCTTTTCCGTAGAGAAGGCGATGTCAATGAATTTGGTGGCTGGGTATCGATACTGGGGGATTATAATCTCGTCGAAGATAGCGCAGGCGTAGGCGCTGCCCGCTATGGTTTCTATACAGGCGGCCCTGGCTCATCCGCCAGCCAGAATATTTTTCGTCGCATCGTTGCACGCGTTGACTATTCAAATTCACTACAACCAAAATCTGCCTTTGCTGTTTACGGCAACAATGATGGCACCAATGTACGGGATGTCTTATGCCAGAACTGTATCGCGATCGATGGAAACCGCGGCCCTAGCGGCTCCGAAGAAACCTATGGCGGTTTTTATTTCCCTAAAAATGCCGCCAATGTAACGGTACAAGGTAGCATCGTACTCAACAATGAAGCCGCACATGCCGGCTATTTTGCCAAAGAATTACACGGCGAAAATATCCGCTTAGAACATTCCATTGCATGGGGCGTTTATGGCACCTCATATATCGCAGGTGTCCGTGCCAATGGTGCGGGCGGCCCCTATTTTGGCATCGATCACATGACCATCGGTGCCAACCCCGTCGCCTATTACAACAAGGACAGTTCAACGCAACGCGTGATGACCAATACCCTTTTTTATAACAATGCCACCACCAGTACTTCAGATTACGGCTGGACACGCAATTCACATAACGCCTTTTTTCCTGCAACACAGGCCACAGGAAGTAATGCTGTGACGACCAATATTAATCTGAAATATATCCTTCGCGCGGAGAGTAACAGCGCACTGGTGGGCGCTGCCAGCGATGGCGGCAACATCGGTGCCGACGTCACAAAGCAATATGGGGTATCAGGCACGTTATGGGGAGAAGCGGGCTACAATCAACGCACCAGCGCTAATCTATGGCCATGGAAACACGAAGATAAGATCAAGGAATGGTTTGCTCTTCCTAATGTGCCGCCAACGGGTAACATCCCCGCGATTAATAATACAGTCCGAGGCTTTACTGTCGCCAATGATCAATTTGGCAAACAGATGACATTAACCCGTTACATCTGGCAGTACCTGGGTAACGAAATCCCCGCCGGCATCTATAGCTCCACATCAGTGGCAGCCCCTACAGGGCACGCTGTTGCACTGGTGCCATAGTGTTGACGACCCACTCCTGCTCACATCATTGATGCGATAATTAGCCGCTCTAACCTACCCGCATAAGGGGTAAATGGCCCACGCCACGCTTATCTATCTTCTTAACCCTTCCGTGGTCGAATGCGGACACCTGCGTACCTCAGCCAGAGAAACCAATCGATGACATTCCTGGCTGATAGTGGCATCGCGCTTGCATACTAAGAACAAGATGCGCTATTTTTCAGACACAATGTCGACTATCATTAAAGCACCGGACAGAAAACTTAACCTGTTGATTTCATATAATGAAATTGACCCCAAGGTCAGTTTTGTTTAAAGGAGATGCGCTATGTCGCAACACGAGATCGTGATAGTCGCCGCCCAGCGAACCCCCATCGGGGCGTTTCTTGGTCAATTTTCAGACACCACCACTCCTGAACTGGGGGCAACAGCCATCGCAGCAGTGCTGTCTGCCTGTGGGCTAAGTGCAGATGCCGTCGATGAAGTGCTCATGGGTTGCGTGTTGCCTGCGGGTTTGGGACAGGCCCCCGCACGCCAGGCAGCACTGTTGGCCGGTCTATCAATCGACACCCCCTGCACTACCATCAACAAGGTATGTGGTTCTGGCATGAAAACTGTGATGCTTGCTGCCGATGCCATTACAGCTGGAAGTGCCAATATTGTGGTGGCCGGCGGCATGGAATCGATGAGCCGTGCGCCCTATCTATCACCCCAGACACGTCAGGGCGCGCGTTTTGGCCACGTCGAATTACTCGACCACATGCTCTTCGATGGCTTGCAAAACGCCGCAGATGGCGTCGCGATGGGCATGTTTGCTGAAGCGTGTGCAGCACACTTTAATTTTAGTCGTGAGCAGCTGGATGCCTTTGCCACTGAATCAGTCCGTCGTGCGGTCGCCGCCTGCGATAGTGGCGCATTCAATGATGAAATCGCCCCCGTTACCATCAAAACCCGTCAAGGTGAACAACAGATCGATCACGACGAAACCCCTGCACGCTGCAAACCCGACAAAATCCCGGCACTAAAACCGGCGTTCAAAAAAGATGGCGTCATTACGGCGGCAAATTCATCGTCACTGTCTGACGGTGCCGCCGCTCTCTTATTGATGTCTGCGGCTGAGGCACAACAGCGTAACATACAACCCCTCGCGCGCATCGTCGCCCACTGTAGCCATGCAATGCTACCGGAAGCGTTTACTCTGGCACCCATTGATGCGATTAAAAAACTCTACCTGAAAAGTGGTTGGTGTGATGATGATGTCGATCTCTACGAAATCAATGAAGCCTTCGCGGCGGTGACAATGGGCGCGATGCATGAACTAAAAATCGATCATAAAAAGGTCAACGTCAACGGCGGTGCCTGCGCACTCGGACACCCCATCGGGGCTTCGGGTGCGCGTATTATTGTCACGCTGCTGCACGCATTGCGCGCACGCGGTGGCAAGCGTGGCGTCGCCTCACTCTGTATCGGCGGCGGTGAAGCGACCGCAATCGCGATTGAAACAATCGACTAATACCGCTGATCGGCAAAGCACATATTAGAAACCGAGACGATAGCGCAACTAATAGTACAACAGAGATCACGGAACTGAAATTATGACGATTATTGAAAGCAAAATCGACACACGCAGCGAAGCGTTCATCGACAACAGTGGGCATATGCAACTACAGGTCAATGACCTCAATGAACGGTTACGCGATGTCAAAATTGGCGGCTCTAACAAGGCACGCGATAAACACCTGCAGCGCGGCAAACTACTGGTCAGGGATCGCATCAATATGCTGATTGATGAAGGCTTCCCTTTCATGGAGTTTTCAGCGCTTGCCGCTAACCATATGTATGGCGACAATGTGCCGAGCGCCGGCATCATCACCGGCATCGGGATTGTGCATGGACAGGAGGTCATCATCATTGCCAACGATGCCACCGTCAAAGGCGGTACCTACTACCCCATCACCGCGAAAAAACATCTACGTGCACAGGAGATAGCCGAGCAAAATCGACTTCCCTGTATCTACCTTGTCGATTCAGGCGGCGCCTTTCTGCCCTTGCAGGATGAGGTCTTTCCCGACCGTGACAACTTTGGCCGTGTCTTTTATAACCAGGCAAGGCTCTCTGCACAGGGCATTCCGCAGATTGCCATCGTGATGGGTTCATGCACTGCCGGTGGTGCCTATGTACCGGCGATGGCGGATGAATGTGTCATCGTAAAATCACAGGGCACCATCTTTCTCGGTGGGCCACCGCTGGTCAAGGCGGCAACGGGTGAAGTGGTCGATATCGAAGCGCTCGGCGGTGCTGAAGTGCATAGTCGTATTTCAGGGGTCGCCGATCACATGGCCGAAGACGATGCTGATGCACTGCGTATCGCACGTGATATCGTGGCCAATCTCAACTTTCAAAAACAGGGAAACATTGAACGCAAGGCTGTGAGTGAACCACGTTATGCAGCCGAAGAGTTATACGGCATCGTGCCTTTTGATACACGCAAACAGTACGATGTGCGTGAAGTGATCGCACGTATCGTCGACGGCTCCGAGTTTCACGAATTCAAAAAACTCTTTGGCCAGACACTGGTGTGTGGCTTTTCTCATATACACGGCTACCCGGTGGGCATCGTCGCCAACAATGGCATCCTCTTTTCCGACTCGGCACTCAAAGGGACGCACTTTATTCAACTCTGCAATCAACGTGGCATCCCGCTGCTATTTTTACAGAACATTGCAGGCTTTATGGTCGGTAAAAAATATGAGCATGAGGGCATCGCTAAACACGGTGCCAAGATGGTCAATGCCGTGGCCTGTAGTCAGGTTCCAAAATTTACCGTGATTATCGGCGGCTCCTATGGTGCCGGTAACTACGCCATGTGTGGCCGCGCATACAGCCCGCGACAACTATGGATGTGGCCCAATGCGCGCATCGCGGTGATGGGTGGAGAAACTGCCGCGCACCTGTTAAGTACGGTCAAAAAAGAGAGCCTTGCCAAAGCAGGTAAACAGCTGAGCAAAAAAGAAGAAGAGGCCTTTGAGAATGAAACGCGCGAACAGTTCGAGCGCCAGAGCCACCCCTATCACGCCACCGCACGACTGTGGGATGATGGCATCATCGACCCGTTACAGACACGCGACCTGATTGGCCAGGGGATTGCTGCCGCGATGAATGCGCCGCTTAAAAAGAGCAAGTACGGCATCTTCCGGATG
>CALZIG010000126.1 GCA_945787585.1 uncultured Gammaproteobacteria bacterium
GAGATCTGGGAGATCAATCCAGACATCGAAAACCCCCATCTTATCTATCCCGGCGATGTGATTTTTCTCGAATATGTCGATGGCAAACCAGTATTAAAGGTCGACCGCGGCGAAACCAGCCATCAGCGCAGTGCGACGAGTGATCCTAACACGGTGATTCTCTCTCCTTTTCCACGCGCCACAAAACTGGACCACGCCATTCCGACCATCCCGTATGACGCGATCCGCCAGTTTCTTGATCATCCCACGATCATGACCCCTGAAGAGGTCAAGAATGCTGCCTATGTTACCGCCAGCGAAGAGGGTCGTCTGATCAGCGGTACCTCACATCGACTGTATGTGCGCGGCATCCCGAACACCTACTCAGAGTTTGATATCGTGCGTCCCGGCAGGCCCTATTACAATGATCCCAAACGGAAAAAAGACATCCTGGGCTATGAGGCGATCAGACTGGCGACCGCCAACGTCGAGGCGTTCGGCGATCCGGCCACGCTACGCATCAAACATTCCGCGCGCGAAGTGTTGATTGGTGATCGTCTGATTCCCAGCCGCAAACAGGCGATCAGCCAAAACTTTCACCCCAAGGCACCCGATGAACAGGTGACCGGACAGATTATCTCTGTGCCCGCTGGAATCACCCGTGTGTCACAATTTCAGATCGCCGTCATCAACATCGGCACCAATCAGGGCCTCAAAACGGGCAACATTCTCTCGGTGTTCCAGAAAGGCGATCGCGTGCGCGACCCGATCACCCGCAAAAACATCCAGCTTCCGGATGAGCGTGCCGGGGTGATGATGGTCGTACGTACCCTGGATCGCTTCAGCTATGTGCTGGTGATGGAGGCGTCGCGCGACATTCGCCTCTATGATATGGTGAGAAACCCCTAAATTACTTTCAAGCTGATCGTGATTAATGTAACGGGGCTAAACTAGACCACCAGACACCACGCGAACACGGAACGTTCGCCTTGAAATAGATAAACTGATGCCACCAGAAAATGGAATTTCTGTTTCTGAAGATGAGCTAAGCCACTGGCTGGCGCTCCTGCTCACCCCCGGGATCGGCTCACGCCGCTTTCAGGCCCTGCTGAAACGGGTCGGTTCACCACGTGAAATATTTGCGACCCCTCCCAAACAGCTGATTGATGCCAAAGCCATTCCCAAATCAGTAGCGGCACGTCTCGCCACGCCCGACTGGCCACAAGTCGAAAATCAGCTCAACTGGCTACAGCAGCCAGGCCATCACATCATCACCTGCGCCGACCCGCGCTATCCCGCCCTATTAAAGGAGATCGCCGACCCACCCCCTGTGCTGTTTATCCAGGGCAATCTGGAAACACTCTGTCGGCAGCAGATCGCCATCGTCGGCAGCCGTAACCCCTCGCCCGACGGCCGTGAAAATACCTTTGCCTTTGCACGTGAGCTGGCGCAGCGCGGCTATGTCATCACCAGCGGCCTGGCTCTCGGTGTCGACACTGCAGCCCATCGCGGCGCACTGCGCGGTGGCGGTGCCACTATCGCTGTGATGGGGACGGGTCCCGATTATCGCTACCCCAACAGCAATCGCTCGCTGGCCGATGAAATTGTACAGAATGGCGCATTAATCACCGAATTCCCACTCGGCACCCCACCACTGGCCGAAAATTTCCCTCGCCGCAACCGCATTATCAGCGGCATGAGCCTCGGGGTGCTCGTCACTGAGGCGGCGCTACGCAGCGGCTCACTCATCACCGCTCGCAGCGCTTTAGAGCAGGGACGAGAGGTCTTTGCGATCCCCGGCTCCATCCATAACCCGCTCGCCCGAGGGTGCCACGCGCTGCTCCGGGATGGCGCAAAACTTGTTGAAAACACTCAAGATATCATCGAGGAACTGGATTCATTGAGCCACTTCGAACCCGCCGATACCCCCTCCGTCATCCCACCCCTTTTCGCCAAACCCCTCGACGACAAAGAACAGGCCGTTTTAAGTGCGCTCGGTTTTGACCCCAGTGCCATCGACACCCTGGTCGAACGCACAGAATTGACTGCCGAGGAACTTTCCGCCATCCTTCTCGTACTTGAATTGCACAATTACGTAAAAACGACCCCCGGCGGCCACTATGTTCGCAGCGGGATCAATACGGGGAATGAAGGACTTAGTTGATGAAAGAAAACATGCTGGACGTGCTGATGTATCTCTTCGAGCACTATATAAATGAAGAGACCGAAGTCAGCCCAGATCATGATTCTCTGAAAATCCGCCTTGAAGAGGCGGGGTTTTCACAGGGTGAAATCGGCAAAGCGTTCCTGTGGCTTGAAGACCTCTCAACGCAGCGCGAAGCCGGCGCCTTTGGCCTGAAAGAGATTGCCTCCACCCCCGGGGCCATGCGCATATATAGTGCAGATGAACTTGAACGCCTCGAACCTGAAAGCCGTGGTTTTCTGCTGTTCCTTGAGCAGACCGACGTACTGACGCCGATCACGCGTGAACTGATCATCGATCGCGCGCTGGCACTTGAAAGCAACGCCATCGACCTCGATGATCTCAAATGGATCGTTTTGATGGTGCTCTTTAACCAGCCCGGCCAGGAAGCGGCCTATAGCTGGGTCGAAGATATCGTCTTCGACGGTATGGAAACGACACTGCACTAATCGCGTTTCTAATCACACACGGAGATGTGCCGCTGAACGGGATAAGTCGCGCCCGGCGCCTCAAATCACTTTTTTACTAAACAACCAACACGAATGTTAATGGTCTCTGAATGAGCAAAAATCTTGTCATCGTCGAATCACCGGCAAAGTCAAAGACGCTTAAAAAGTATCTAGGCAAGGATTTCGAGATTCTCGCGTCCTATGGACACGTTCGCGATCTGCTCCCCAAAGAAGGTGCGGTCGACCCTGAGAATGACTTTGCGATGAAATATCAAATCATCGAAAAGAACGCTAAACATACCGATGCCATCGTCAAGGCACTGAAAAAGGCCGACACCCTCTATCTCGCGACCGATCCGGATAGGGAAGGTGAGGCGATCTCATGGCATCTGCTTGAGATTCTGAAAAAGAAAAAACTAATCAAAGAGAAGCCTGTTTATCGCATCGCCTTCAATGAGATCACCAAAAAGGCGGTGAACGATGCGGTCGCCAACCCGCGCGAACTCTCGATCGACATGGTCAATGCGCAGCAGGCCCGTCGCGCACTCGACTACCTCGTCGGCTTCAATCTCTCACCACTACTGTGGAAAAAGATCCGCCGCGGCCTCTCTGCCGGTCGCGTACAGAGCCCCGCGCTGCGCATGATCGCCGAGCGTGAAGATGAGATCGAACGCTTTGAAAAGCGTGAATACTGGACCATGGAGTCTGACCTTAAAGCGAATAAGAAAGACGCCTTCAGCGCCAAACTGACCCACTATAAAGGTGAAAAGCTGGAGCAGTTCAGCATCACCGATGAGAAGACTGCCACCGATGCCGAACAGGCCATCAACAAGGCCGCGGCGGGTAAACTGATCGTCGAAACCGTTGAAAAGAAACAGCGTCGCCGCAACCCGGCCGCCCCCTTTATCACCTCAACGTTGCAGCAGGAGGCGTCGCGTAAACTCGGCTTCACCGCGCAGCGCACCATGCGCACCGCACAGCAACTCTATGAAGGTATCGATATCGGTGATGAGGCAATCGGCCTGATCAGCTACATGCGTACCGACTCGGTCAACCTCGCAGCCGAAGCGATTGAACAGTTACGTGAACTAATCACCGAACGCTACGGCAAAGAGAACCTGCCCAAAGAACCGAAGACCTACAAGACCAAATCAAAAAATGCGCAGGAAGCGCATGAAGCGATTCGTCCGACGGTCGTGTCGCTTACGCCTGACTCTATTAAAGACAAACTGCGTGCAGATCAATTTAAGCTCTACAGCCTGATCTGGAAACGTACCGTCGCCTGTCAAATGGTCCACGCCACCATTAATATGGTCGGTGTTGATCTTAGCGCGGGCGAAGGCAACACCTTCCGCGCCACCGGTTCGACCATCGTCAAACCCGGTTTTATGGCGGTCTATCAGGAAGGGCTTGATGACAGCAAAGAGAAAGAAGGTGACGATGAGAAACTGCTACCGCCATTAAAAGAAGGCGACGAGGTCGAGTTGCTTAAACTGCGCCCGGAGCAGCACTTCACCGAGCCGCCACCACGATACACTGAGGCGAGTCTGGTCAAGACGCTCGAAGAGCACGGTATCGGTCGGCCCTCGACCTACGCCAGCATTATCTCGACGCTACAGGCACGCGACTATGTTGAACTCGACAAAAAACGGTTCAAGCCAACCGATGTGGGGCGCGTGGTCAATAAGTTCCTGACCGAACACTTTACACGCTACGTCGATTACAACTTCACCGCCAACCTCGAAGACGAACTCGATGCGATCTCTCGCGGAGAAAAAGAGTGGATTCCGCTAATGAAGGATTTCTGGGGCCCCTTCAAAGCGCTGGTCGACGACAAAGAGGTGAGCGTACAGCGCAAAGATGTCACCCAGGAAGCGATGGATGAAGAGTGCCCCAAGTGTGGTAAGCCACTCTCGATTCGCCTCGGACGACGCGGCCGTTTTGTCGGCTGCACCGCCTTTCCCGAATGCGACTACACTCGCAACCTCGGCGAAGATGGCGAAAGCACGGAGCCTGAGATAGTAGAAGGCCGCAACTGTCCCGACTGTGAATCAGACCTGATCATTCGCCACGGCCGTTACGGCAAGTTCATCGGCTGTAGTAACTATCCGAAGTGCAAACATATCGAACCGATCGAGCAACCGGCAGACACCGAAGTGGAATGCCCCGAGTGTAAACAGGGCACGATCCTGCAGCGTAAATCACGTTACGGCAAGATCTTCTTCTCCTGTGGTCGCTACCCCGATTGCAGTTACGCCATTTGGAATAAACCGGTCGCCCGCCCCTGCCCCGATTGCGACTGGCCGATCCTGACGCTCAAGACCACCAAGCGCAAAGGTACCGAACTGGTCTGCCCGCAGAAAGAGTGCGGCTATGCAGCCCCTGCCGATGAAGAAGGCAATCCAACAGAAGATTAACAAACTTAAAAACTGCCCCAGGTGAGTACGAGACAAGGTGCAATGCCCCTGGGTGCGAAAGTCGGCGAAAAACGCGGAATTTACGAATAGTAAATGAGCACTTTTGAGCCGGGTTTCAACGCAGTATCGTGCCGCCTGAGGCAGTTTTACATCGCCGCGTCGACCGCCTTCCGATCCAGATGCGGCGCAAACATCTCAATAAAGGCGTAGTGAAAACCACGCAGGTAACTGCCGCGACGAATACCGATGCGCGTGGTGCTCGCCTCAAACAGATGCGCGGCATCAACGACGCCCAGCGTGCTATCGCGTTCTTCGTCATAGGCCATCGTCGCCACCAAACCAATTCCCAGCCCTAATTTCACGTACGTTTTGATCACATCCGCATCGAGCGCCGTCAGTACCATGTTCGGCCGCAGGCCCGCCGCTTCAAAGGCGCGGTTAATTCTGGACCGACCCGCATAGGCAAAGTCATAAGTGACAATCGGATAACTGGCGATCGCCTCCAGCGTCAATGGTTCACAACCCAGAATGGGATGTCCGTGCGGCGCGATCACGCTACGATTCCACTGGTAACAGGGCATCATCGCCAGCTCTTCATCCAGCTCGATCCCTTCGGTGGCGATGGCAAAATCTGCCACGCCCGACGCCGCCAGCTGTGCAATTTGTGTCGGACTCCCCTGATGCAGGTGCAGCCGCACACTGGGGTAGAGCTCGGTAAAACGCTTGATCACGGGCGGCAGCGCGTAGCAGGCTTGCGTATGGGTGGTCGCAATCGACAGACTACCACTCGCCTCGTGGGTAAACTCAAACCCTACCTGTTTGATATGCTCCAGCTCACGCAGCACCCGCTCGGCCATTGCCAGCACTGCGCGCCCCGGCTGCGTCACCCCGACTAAACGTTTACCGTTACGCTCAAAGATCTGCACATTGAGTTCATCTTCAAGCTGGCGGATCTGATGACTGACGCCCGGCTGCGCGGTGTGCAACACCTCAGCCGCCGTCGAAATATTAAGCCCACACCGCTCAACCTCGCGGATATAACGCAATTGTTGAAAATTCATGACTACCCTCCTGCCTTTAAAACTAAGCTCTATATAACTAATAGTTCTATGTATAGCATTATTTATTATTATTGATACTATTGATTTATGCTAGAATTCCACTCCCTGCAATAAACGTACAACAGATAGAAACCTAAAGAATCAATTAGTTACGCGGAAATCATCGGATATATTACAGTGGAATGGGCATACATCATCTCGGGATTCGCCGTTGGCGCGCTCGTCGGACTGACCGGCGTTGGCGGTGGTTCGCTGATGACGCCGCTGTTGATCTTTGCCTTTAACGTGCCGCCGATCATCGCTGTCGGCACCGACCTGCTGTTTGCCGCGATCACCAAAACTGGCGGCATCCTGTCTCACAACCGGCGCGGCACCATCTGCTGGAATATCGTGGGCTGGCTCTCTGTCGGTAGTCTGCCGACGGCGATTCTCACCGTTTATATCCTCGACACGGTACGCGCCACTGCCCCGGATTTCCAGATCGACACACTCGTCAACACCTCGTTAGGGGCCGCGCTGATGTTGACGGCACTCGCGCTGTACCTTAAAAATACCATTCAAAACACAGGGCAAAGCATTAAAAAACTGCTGCCAAACTGGAAACAATGGCGTACACCCGTTACCATATTGGCCGGCGTATTATTAGGGGTGCTGGTGCCTATTACCTCCATCGGTGCGGGAGCATTTGGCGCGGCTATATTGTTATTTTTATATCCATCGCTACCCACTATGCGTATCGTGGGTACCGACCTGGCACATGCAGTGCCGCTCACAGCGGTCGCCGGACTGGGACATATGCAGATGGGCACGGTCGATTTCACCCTGCTGGGCTATCTGCTGATAGGCTCACTGCCGGGGATCTATGTGGGTAGCCACATAAGCACCATCATTCCGGAGCGGATTATGCGTCCGATCCTCGCAACTATGCTGTTGCTAATTGGTCTTAGATTTGTAGTCGCCTGAAACAGGCACAAAGTAGTATTGGAAACATTATCGCCCGTAACTAAGGGCAGGAGAAGCAGTGATGACGGTTATAACGCAATCATTAACCAATGACGAAGAGATCGATCGCTACCAGGAGACGCTGCAAGCGTACCTTGATGAAAAGATTGATGCCGATCGCTTTCAATCGATGCGCCTGCAACAGGGCATCTATGGCCAGCGCCAGGAAGGAGTCAACATGGTTCGCATCAAGGTGCCCGGTGGCCACTTTAATGCCGAGCAGGCAGAGCATGTCGCCGATGTTGTTGAGCAGTTCTCACAACACGGCACCGCGCACGTCACCACGCGCCAGTCGATTCAGGTCCACTACATCCCGCTGGAGAAGACGCCGGATGCGATCCGTCTGCTCGCCAAATCAAACATGACCTCACGCGAGGCGTGCAATAACACCGTGCGTAACATCTCGGGCTGCCCACTCGCCGGGGTCTGCCCACATGAACATACCGACATCACCCCAATTTTGGGCAACGTCACGCAGCATTTTCTGCGTTACCCGCTCACACAGCACCTGCCACGTAAGTTCAAGATGAGCTTCTCTGGCTGTGAGTCCGACTGCGCACAGGGGATGATCCACGATCTCGGCGTGATCGCCACCAAAAAAGATGGCGTGCCCGGTTTCAAGATTCTGGCCGGCGGTGGTCTTGGCCATAAACCGCGTCAGGCGATTACCGTCGAGGAATTCGTCGAAGAGCCGCAACTGCTGGCATCGATGGAAGCGATCATCTCACTGCATAACCGCTACTCCAATCGCCGTATGCGCGCTAAATCACGCATTAAGTTCCTGGTCGATAAGTTCGGTGCAGACGGCTTTATTGAAAAGTATAAAGAAGAACTCGCGCGTACTGTCACTGCGCTTGCCGATAAAACCCTGCCCGCCGCAGAGTGGGTTGAACCTAAGGCCGGCAGCGGGCACAACAACCCCGGCTCACCCCGTGCGGTGCTGGCGCAGAAGCAGGCAGGACTCAACATCTTCCCGATCGCGATTCCGATTGGCGATGTCAGCGTGGCGCAACTGCGCGGTCTGGCCGCATTGATGCGTACTGAAGGACTGCAAGACATCCGAACCACACAGGATCAAAACCTGATGCTGGTCGGGGTTCCTGATGCAAAAATAGAAACGGTACGCGCTGCCATTGCTGCCCTCGGTCTCAAAGAACCGGTGACGGGGGATGACGTTGTCGCCTGTCCCGGCACTTCAACCTGCCGCCTCGGCATCACCTCGTCCACCATCCTCGGCCCTAAACTGAGCGGCGGCGAGCATGACCTGCGCATCCGCGTCAGTGGTTGCCACAACGGTTGCGCGCAGCCCGAGACCGGCGATATCGGCATCTATGGCGAAGGTAAACGGAAGCACGGCAAACTGATCCCCCATTATCAGATGTATCTCGGTGGTGATGGCCGTCATGGCGGCGCAATCGCAATCAAAGGCCCCACGGTCCCCTCTGCCCGCATCGAATCGGCGATCGAAAAAGTGAAGCTCACCTACACCACCGACAGTGCCAACGCGCAGTCTTTCTTTGACTGGGCGCAGAGTAAAGACACCGCCTATTTCAAAGATCTGCTGGATGATATTGCCAACATCAACGAAGAAGATGTGCCAGAGGTACTCAATGACCACGGCGATGTCACTGACTTTAAGGTACTGCAACTCGGCGGTGGCGAATGTTCCGGCGCGGCGCAGGAGACGGTCGCGGCCAACTTTTCAGAAGCTGCCACTGAACGGACCTATCGCAACGCCTTTCTGCTGCAACGTAAATATGACGAAGCGCTGGAATGCGCGATCGAAGTGGGCCGTCGCGTCGGACAATCACTGCTGTTCCTCGCCGGTGAAAAACCCCTCGATGACCTGCAGGCGATCGGTAAGTTGTTGCAAACGGCGCAACCAACACAGGCCCATCTTGGCCAGCAGATCGCTGAGTTTGGTGAATTGATCAACGAATTACAGGCCAACTTTGACGATGCCAGCTTTACTGAACTGGCGCAGGCGATGGACCACTGGACGATCGAAGCCGCCAACGCCTGTCAGACCATCGACCAGCAGCTCGACCTCAGTGCGTCGATTCCGAGAGTGCCAGCCGCCACATCCGAAAAGGCCACCGCTGAAGTGATCGATCTCAGCACCTTCGGTTGCCCGCTGCATTACATCAAGGCGCGTAACGAGCTGCGTAAATACCCTGCCGGTGAAGTGATTGAATTCCTTTTCACCGCCGGTGAACCCTCGGAACAGGTCTCTACCAGCCTCGCAAGCGAAGGCCATGAGATCCTCAATACCGAGCAGCAGGGTGACAAGACACGCATCAAGGTTAAAAAGGTAGGCTAACTCCTCCCTTTAAAAACAACTAGATAGATGCTGTTTTTGGGCTGACTATAAATATAGTCAGCCCATTTTATTTTTAATCGGCCATTTATATTGGCCCTTTTGAGGATAAGACTCATGAGTTCGGAATCGAGACTGGACGCAACGTTAGAAGCAAAGATCGAACAGAGCAAACAACGCCTGATCGAGATCGCCCACGACTACGCCCCCGCCACCTTTGCCAACAGCTTCGGTGCGGAAGATATGGTCGCCACCGATCTGATCTGCAAGTTCGCACCAGAAATTGAGATCTTCAGCCTCGATACCGGTCGCCTACCGCAGGAGACCCATACAGTGATCCAGCAGGCGATGGCCCACTACCAGCGCGAGTTCGTCATCTATGCGCCAGAGAGCAGCGACGTGGAGGCCTACGTCCGTAAAAACGGCCCGGATGCCTTTTATGATTCCGTCGAGCTGCGCAAGGCGTGCTGCCGCATCCGCAAAGTGCTGCCACTGCAGCGCGCTTTAAAGAACAAAAAGGCGTGGGTCACCGGCATGCGGGCCGAGCAGTCACCGACGCGTGGCAAACTGCCTGAATCGGAATGGGACGAAGGCAATGGGCTGCAAAAATTCAACCCGCTGAGCAGCTGGAGCAATAAAGAGGTGTGGGCCTACATTCGTTACTTCGACGTGCCGTACAACAAACTGCACGACCAGCACTACGCCAGCATCGGCTGCGCGCCCTGTACCCGCGCGATTGCGGTGGGGGAAGATATTCGCGCCGGACGCTGGTGGTGGGAAGACCCTGACAATAAAGAGTGCGGCTTGCACGTTAAGAAATAAGCAAGCCGGAGTGACGGCATCGCGACAGCCCTGCCCGCTACTCTGCTTCCTGTAATTCAATCTCACCACGACTCTCAACACGGTTGCGGCCATTGGCCTTGGCCTCGTAGAGCGCCTTATCTGCCTGACCCACGATATATTCCCCCTGTATGCGCATCGCTGCGGATTCATTCAGCGCGGGATTAAAGGTCGTCACACCGATCGAGATGGTGACGTTAAAATCGGCCTGCCCGTCGATGCTAAACACATGCTGTTCGATACTCTCGCGGATACGCTCCGCCACTTCCAGCGCCTCCTCTTCGCCCGCCTGCGCTAACAGCGCTGAGAACTCTTCGCCGCCGTAGCGTGATAACACATCACTGCCACGCATCTGCGCACGAATCAGCGCGGCGACATCACGTAATACCAGATCACCAACCTGGTGCCCATACGTGTCATTGACCCGCTTAAAGAAATCGACATCCAGCAACATACACGAAAGCAGCCGTTTATTGCGCTGTGCCGTACTAACCTCTTCTTTGAGCCGCTGATCAAAGAAGCGTCGATTATTGATCGCGGTTAATGTATCGGTCAGCCCCTGTCGTTTTAACCGTTCGATATTGACTGCGTTTTCCAGACAGATCGAAACCGTCGCTGAAAGGTGCTCAAAAAAGTCCGTGCGCACACCACGTACAAAACGTTCCGCATTGTAGCTACCGACGTTAAGGCTACCGATCAGTTTACCCTGACGCACCAGCGGCAGCAGGGCCACACTGCCCGGGGTACGGCGACGCGCGGGAAAAAGGGTCGAATGTTGACGGGAGCGGTAAGCGCCCAGCGTCGGAAAGAGTGACATCTGATAATGGGCGTTAATGTCATCGCTGGAGGACGCGAACATCAGATGCGGCAGCGAACGCAGATCCACCCCTTCATCTTCCAGTGCGCGTTGAATTTCATATTCCGGGTCGAGTAGCAGCAGCGTCACCTCATCCCAACGGAAAGTGGCGTAATCGGGGGCGAGTATCGCCTCAATCAGATCATGCACAGAACTAAGGCCGATCAGCTTCAGCTCCAGCGACTGAAAACGGCGCATCTTGCGCTCGTTTTTACGCGCCTCGGCAATAAACTCATCCAGCCGATGGCGTAAAATCTTGTTTTCGGATATTGGGTCTTTCGGCATACCGATCTGTTCCAGTAAAAATGATGCAGTCATCCGCCCACGCTCCCTATGTATCTGCTATCGTTTACCAGCCAGTCCTTTGGCTCAATACAGCAGCGCGGTGTGAACATGGCACGCATCAACCCATTAAAATCGTTAGGCGTACTGCGCCCTGCATTCATCATGGCACTGATACTGTTACTTGCTGCGTGTGCCACATCTCGTCCCCAAACCAGTACGCTGCAAAATAGCAACGCAGATGCCACTGCTTATATCGTTAACGACCAGACCACGGATTTCGCCCGTTTCGCGCCACTTTTTATCGCCGAACAGACAGACAAATCGCTTAACCGCATTGGCACACCGCGCGCCCGTCTCGACCAGCACGGCAACATACGCATCGGTATCGACGCCAATAAACCAACGGTTTACGTTGACCGTCAAACTTTCACCACTGCCACCGGCCGTTACACCAACCTGATCTACCGCATTCATTTCCAAGAGACACCTTTCAGCCTGTTTCCGTTCCACATTACCGCTGGCAACAACAACGGTTTGTTGACAGTCGTAACACTGAATGCAAGTAACAGGCCGATTTTATTAACAATGGTGCATACTTGCGGCTGTTTCCTCGCGATGGTGCCGACCCAGTATCTGCCCGCTTCCGCCTACCCCGCTGACTGGGAAACCGACTCGCAATGGATTTACGGCATGACGCTGCCGGGCCTGTTAGAACTTCCAGAGCCATTGGATGCCGACAGCCGCATCGCGATATTTCTTAAAGATGAAACCCATCGGGTGATGGACGTCCAAATTTTGTCGCAGGCAGAAATCACCCAGCATTTTCACAACGAAACACTGGGTATCGCCCCGGTTGATGAACTGATGAACCTCCCCGTAGGCGATGGCACCACTTCATATTTCGAAACCGAAGGCAGCCGCAAAGGCTACGTGAAGGGATCACACAAACCGTTTGAACGGTTGTTGATTAGCTGGTGGGCATTAGACTGGCGCGTGGGTGAAGATAAAGCCTACGGAGACAAAAATGACACTGGGACCGTTTTTTATACCAGCCTCAAACCGTGGAACCGGCAAGCGTCGGATATGTGGCCGTTTGCAGAGTTTTTAACTTTTTGGGGATGGGGGTTGTGATCGTTACTTATTCGGGTGGCTTACTGTCTAAGTTGCTACGATAATTATCATGCTTACAATCAAACGCCACAATATATTGAGTTATCGATATATTTAATCTATAAAGGGAAGTGACACACAGCCCTATCGGCTTCTTCTGAGGTTTACAACTTTATTGGCGTCGGGGAATTTTCAAAAAGGCTGTGAAATAATGAAAGGACTTAGACATACATCTGCCTACCTAACTGTTAAAGGTCAAACAGAAATATGAATCAAATTATAGATATAGACCTAAGTAAAAAATTAGAAATAACAATAAATAATACAAAGCCAGTTGGGCTTGAAGATTTGTCTTTATCGCTTTTAGCATTCAACCATCAATTTCATAAGTTTATTGAATCTGAAACAAACAAAGAAACAGAAATTGGTACTGAACTGTTAATAAAAGAAGTGAGAAGTGGTTCAATTATAGTTGAACTTGTTTCACAGGCTGCCCCTATTGTTCCTTTGCTATGGGAAGGAGGATCATTACTCCAATGGTCAAAAGTTGTTCAAGACACATGTAAGTGGCTTTTGGGTAAAATTGATACACCACCTAAAAGCCATACAAAACAAGATCTACAGGAGTGGAATAACATTGTAGAGCCAGTTGCGAAAGACAATGGGTCGCAAATTAATATCAATGTTTCTGATAACGCAAAAATAATAAATCAAATCACTATAAATTCTACTGAGGCTAATGCGATGCAAAATCGTATTAGCCATTTAATTGAAGATATTGACACTCCAGAAGACAATATTCATAAGCGCAAGGTAATGTATTGGTATCAAACTAAATTTGATCCAAACTCCGATACTGGAAATAGAGCAATAATTGATGATCTATCGAAGACTGGCCTGAAAGTCATATTTGAAAATAACGCGGTGAAAGATGAGATGCTTCACTCAGATCCAAAATTTGGCAAACCTTGGCATGAACTAGCATATGTGGTTGATGTTGAAGTACAAACAGTTCGCGGCGCTCCAAAAATGTATACGGTTCTCAAGTATTATCCAGAGTATACATTCGACCCAGAAGCGGAATAACCTTTTACAAAAAAGCTAATGATCTTTTGGCTCTTTTGATTCAATGCGTAAAATGTACTAAGTAGGGCGTCAAAAATCGATAGCGCATTGCGCCGTATGTAATGGCGTTATCAAAAACCCGGTAAAGGATAGTTGTGCTTGATGGTTGTTGAATTTGATGTAGCTTCGTTCGGCAACCTTAGCTCAAGAGCGAGCCAGACGTTTTAAAAAACCCTCACGCGCCCCAGCATTGATCCAGCCAGTGGCGATCGTTTTGCTAAGTTCGCTATTCACCCGACCGCGATGGATATGAGAGGGAGCAGCCGGAAAGATCACCAGCTTGCCCCGTTCTGCTTCCTCATGGTGCTGCTGCCAGTGGAATTCTGTACCGGCCTCCGTCACAGAATCGCAGTAGAGAATCCAGGCCAGCACGCGGTGCGCCGGCTCGGTGGCTTCA
>CALZIG010000127.1 GCA_945787585.1 uncultured Gammaproteobacteria bacterium
CATGGCTTTTATTCCATTGTCTATGCTTTTTCTTTTTGTAAACTAGTTTCATAGGGTGATTAACTACTATTTCAAGAAATATTTAGGGTCAGTGTAAAAACTAAATGTCCGGTGTGGGTCGATAACAGCATATATCAATTTCACCTCTAAAGGCAGCTATGTCTATAACTCAACTATTCGACAGAAAAGTCTGGCCGCATCCTCATCGCCGAAAGAGGCAATCGTGAGTAGTTATTATGGGGCGTGGAATGGAGGCCAGATAGGCAAGGCAGAAAAACTATGCTTTTGTGCGCAAGTTGCTGATCAATGGCCATGCTCGGTGGACGCCGAGCACTGCGCCAGTATTTCAGGGGTATTGATGTTGGCAAAGGCATCGGCCTGGTCAGAGAAGTCGACCGTAACACACCCCTGCTGCATCAACCATCGTACGACCTTGCGGTTACCCGCTGCAAGGTACTCTTGTAATGAATTGGCTAAGTCACGATGGATCATCGAGAAGAGGGGTTGTAGCTGTTCGCCATCATGCGCGCTATAGATGGCGGAGGGTGTTTGTTCTGCTGCATTGCGGATGCGTGTCACAAGATCGGCCGGTATGCGAGGTGTGTCGCACGGAACGGTCAGTAGCCACTCGCTTTGGCAATGCTGCAATGCGCTGAGAATTCCTGCTAGTGGGCCTTTGTCTGTTATCTGATCAGTGATGACAGGGTAGCCATACGACTGGTAACGCTCAAGGTTGCGGTTGGCGCTGATGATTATTTCCGAAACCTGTGGTGAAATGCGGCCAATCACATGTTCGATCAGGGGTTGTCCGTTGAGCTCGAGTAGTCCTTTGTCGATGCCGCCCATGCGACTGCCTTTACCGCCAGCGAGGATCACAGCGGTGATCGAATCAGATTGGATATTATTCACGGTCTTCAATTGATCAACTCGCTGAACGGGATCACCTCGACCAGATCACCAGGCGTAATGATGGTGTTGGGTGGAATGATGGTCAGGCTGTTGGCCCACACCGTTGAACTCATCACCCCGGAGCCCTGCTGACCAAAAGTGGTGACCGCTGAATCGTGCTCGTTGGTTGAAAGTCGTGAGCGTACATACTCTTGACGGGTACTTTCTTTGGGGTGACTGAATTGTGCGCGCACGGTGATCGTCTGCGGCAGTACCTCCTCGACACCCTGCATGCGCAGGATAAAGGGGCGTGCAAAGAGACAGAAGGTGACAAACAGTGACACCGGGTTGCCGGGCAGGCCAAAAAAGGGTGTGTCATCAATCTGCCCAAAGGCGAGCGGCTTGCCGGGTTTGATGTTGAGTTTCCAGATATTCAGTGTGCCGAGTTGTTCGATGGCGGCTTTGACGTGATCTTCTTCGCCCACCGAGACGCCGCCACTACTGATGATTAGATCTGCTTTGGTGCTGGCATATCTGAGTACATTGACGGTGGCTGACAACTGGTCGCAGGCAATGCCGAGGTCGATGATCTCGCAGTCCAGTGTCTGTAGCAGGCCTATTAGCGTAAAGTGGTTAGTGTTATAACGTTTGCCATCTTGCATCGCTGCGCCCGGCATCAGCAGTTCATTACCGGTCGATAGTAGTGCGACTTTGAGTCGACGAAATACTGGGATGGACGCGATGCCGTTGGCGGCAATCAGTCCCATCGCCTGTGGCTGGATGCGAACACCTGCTTGCATAAAGGGTTTGCCTTGCTCGATATCTTCACCGGCACGGCGGATGTGCTGGCCGAGGCGAGCGGTCGCATTAATCGTGACATTATCATGTTCAGCAGTGCACTGCTCCTGTGCGACGACAGTATCGGCACCAGCGGGGATAGCAGCGCCGGTGAAGATGCGTGCTGCACTGCATGCGGCGAGTGGTTGTGGGACATCACCCGCAGTGATACGTTGCGACACAGGCAGTGTGGTGGTCCCCTGTGCGGCAAGGTCAGTGTGACGCAGCGCGTAACCATCCATCGCGCTGTTGTCGGTGGGCGGCACGGGGTAGGGGGCGACAAGTGGTTGGGCGAGCACGCGGCCCAGTACATCGGGCAGGGGGCGCTGTTCAATGTGATCGATGGCGTGCGCCTGTGCCAGCAGCCGCTCCAGCGCCTCGCTTGCGGCCATTAAAGGGGCAGCAGCGTTAATGGCTAAATCTCGCGCAGGCGTGGGATCAACTGCACAAAATTACACGGTTTATTACGGCTATCGAGTTGATCCTTGAGTATCCCTTCCCATGCTGTTCTACAGGCAGCGGGAGAGCCGGGAATAGAAAAGAGGAAGGTGGCGTTGGCGATGCCGCCGAGTGCACGCGATTGTATTGTCGATGTTTTGATCTCGTTAAAAGATAGCATGCGAAAGAGTTCACCGAAGCCTTCAATCTCTTTATCCAGTAGCGGCTTGATCGCTTCGGGGGTACCGTCTCGTCCCGTGAGTCCGGTGCCTCCGCTAATGATGATGGCCTGTACATTGTCATCGGCAATCCAGCGTGACGCCAGCGCGCGTATCTGATAGTTGTTATCAGGCAGGATTACTTTCTTCTCCGCCATCTTGTGGCCTGCAACGCTGATCTGTTCGGCCAGATACTTACCCGAGTTGTCGGTCTCCTCGCTGCGCGTATCGGAGACAGTGAGTAGCGCAATCTTGAGTGGTGTAAAGGCCATGGGGCGCTACTCTTTGCCCTGCAATTGCAACAGAATGGCCTCGTTCTCCAGCGTTGAGGTATCCGAGGTGATCTCCTCTCCACTGGCGATGGTGCGTAGCAGGCGGCGCATAATCTTGCCAGAGCGGGTCTTTGGCAGATTATCGGCATAGCGGATATCATCCGGTTTGGCAATCGGTCCGATCTGCTCGGCCACCCAGCCACGCAGCTCGGTGGTGAGCGCTTCATCGATACCGCCAGTGGGGCGCTCTCCTTTGAGTACTACATACGCGAAGATCGCTTCTCCTTTGATCTCGTCGGGACGACCGACGACCGCAGCCTCAGCGACCCGTGGATGGGCCACCAGTGCCGATTCAACTTCCATCGTACCAAGGCGATGGCCGGAGACATTCAGCACATCATCAATACGCCCCATGATCCAGAAGTAGCCGTCTTTGTCACGACGTGCACTGTCGCCGGCAACATAATAACGGTTATTGAACTTGCCCCAGTAGGTCTCGACATAGCGGGCATCATCACCCCAGATAGTACGCAACATCGAAGGCCACGGTTTGCGGATGACGAGAAATCCACCTTTGTCTGGTGTGGTGATGGCATTGCCCGCTTCATCGACCACATCCGCAGCAATACCGGGGAGTGCGCGAGTGCACGAGCCGGGTTTGGCAGCGACAACCGCGGGCACTGGTGCAATCATATTGGCACCCGTTTCAGTCTGCCACCAGGTGTCGACAATAGGGCAGCGTTCTTTGCCAATCACCTCGTGGTACCACATCCACGCCTCGGGGTTGATCGGTTCGCCAACGGTGCCGAGCAGGCGGATCGATGAGAGGTCATATTTATTGGGGATTTCGTCGCCCCCTTTCATCAACGCACGGATTGCGGTGGGTGCTGTATAGAAGACGGTGACTTTATGATCTTCACATAATTTCCAGAAGCGGCCAGTATCGGGTACCGTTGGCGCGCCTTCATAAACGATGATCGTACCACCGACCGCGAGTGGCCCATAGGCGACATAGGTATGGCCGGTGATCCAGCCCACATCGGCAGTACACCAGTAGATATCAGCTTCCTGATGATCGAAGACCCATTTCATCGTAGTAACTGCGCCGAGCAGGTAGCCCGCACTGGAGTGTTGAATGCCTTTTGGTTTGCCGGTCGAGCCGGAGGTGTAGAGCAGGAACAGCGGGTGTTCAGCATCAACCCAGACGGGCTCGCATTCATTGCTGACGCCCTCAATCGCATCAGACCACCAGATGTCACGTCCGGCATGCATCGTGACATCATGCCCGGTGCGCTTCAGCACGATCGCCTTTTCCAATGTATCACCGCAGTGTGCCAGCGCCTTATCAGCGGCCTGTTTTAATTCAACGATCTTGCCACCACGGTGGCCACCATCTGCAGTAATCAGCATTTTCGCACCAGCATCATCGATGCGGTCTTTCAACGCCTCGGCCGAAAAGCCGCCAAATACGACAGAGTGGATTGCGCCAATACGCGCACAGGCCTGCATCGCAACGACTGCTTCAGGCACCATTGGCATGTAAATGACTACGCGATCTCCCTTCTCGATCCCCTGAGCTTTTAGTGCGTTGGCAAAGCGGCATGTGTCGCGATGCAGCTCTCTGTATGTGATGTGGCGCGTGTCACC
>CALZIG010000128.1 GCA_945787585.1 uncultured Gammaproteobacteria bacterium
ACGTTATAACTATTAGCCTCAGCAAAATCGGCTTGCAGCGTCAGGCTCATCATTGGCATAAAGCCAATGCGTACACCGATTAAACTGCGCGTCATCGAATCATCGTATGCCAGCAGATTCAGTAGTGATGAATTCTCATTTCCCTCTACCCACAACTGTCCAATCGAGGCGTAAGGGGTCAACATCGCAAACCCTTTACTGACGCCGACATCGACGCCGTAGGTTTTAACATCCAGATCATCAACCCCTTCCAGGCGGCTCGCATGCAGCGAGAGTGACAATGCCGGCAATACGGTTGAACCTTCAATCAGCGCCTTACGCACTTCACCACCGATGATGCTCACATTACTGTCGGGTACGGAGGTATAAGTCACACCGAGGTCAATGCCAAAGGGTAACCCTTTACGCGCGATCAATCTCGGTACTGGCAATGTCGACGGTGCACTGCCATCACTCACCACCTGATTCCACACCTGCTCATTCAGCTCAACACCGGTCACCACTACACCGATGTCGAAACCTGTGATCCCCAGAGACTCTGCGGGCGCGACTGCATTATAGGCCACCGCCACCCCTAGCTCTTCGACCAAAGTATTAAACTCAGACTGGCCAAATAACAGAGGGAGTTTGATGTCACTGTCACCCGCACGTGATGGCAGACTTGTCACTAACAGTGCGCCTAACAGTACACATACTGAAATTCTCTTGATCATTTTTAATCTCCTTAACGCCATCTTAATGCATAAGAAAGACAATACCACCGACACCATCATTAATCTGTGAATAAAGGCTCATTTCCACGCAATCAATCTCTACCAGTATTAATCGGCAAAACATGGCCTTTATTCAATCCCAACACCTAATAGCCTGTCAACCTGATCACACTCTGGCAAATCATAGTCTGGCAAAGCTGCCCTGTAGCAAAAAGTGTGACACCTGTCTCGCTACCTCTCTGGATAACAGCATGCTGCTATGTGCGACGGGTAACTGAAAATGATCCGTCATTCCATCGCAGTACGTCTCTTCCACTGCAACCGTACCATCATTTGGCTGTGGCAGCGCGCAGAATACACGACCGATACCGTGATCTTTCGTGCCGGCAATCACCCCCAACTCACGCTCACCCAACCAGGGTGCAACATTACCCAACAGTCCGCACTCAATACTGTTACCGAGCATCCATCGTCCCACTCGGTTGCGATTAAAAATATGCGCAATCGCACTGCCGAGATGCGGCGTACCTAGCGTCACAATACGCCCCGGTTTCTGCTCAGGGTAGTCATGAAAGAGTTGACGAATCACCAGCCCACCGAGACTGTGGCCCACCAGATGAATAACATCAACATCACTGCCATATTGTTTAAGAAAGTCGTTGAGCCGTGCGGCATTCTGTTTTACGTTACAGCGCACCGTGGGATAGGAGAACTGTTTAACGCTAAAGCCATCACGCTTGACCCGCCGTCGCAGCCACCACATATCCGCCCCCGTCATCCATAACCCATGAACGAACACCACCAGCGTGGCTTCATTTGATAACGTCATCACAGCGTGGCCAATAAATTATTTAATCGCGACCACTAACCGATATTCATGCGGTATCACCAGACCCGCATCGGTTTGATACGGTTGTGCCAATTCAGCAAAAGCACACTTTACCTCATCGAGCTTCCCCGGCGGCAGGGCATCGAGCTGTTGTTTCATAATGGCGGAGTCGACACTGTTTTGCCAATAGGCCTCAAAGTCTGCAAAGTGATATGCAAAGCAATTGAGCTGCGTTTCGATCGCTGAAAAACCGACCTTTTCCAACAACCCTTCCAACACGCCATCACTCATCGAAACAATTTTATCCACCGCAGGCTGTTCCGATTCAGGAATACGATCTTTAAACACCTGCTGCGTCCAGTAAACACCGGTCATCCCCTTTAATGTATCCCACACCGCCAGCGCGCAGCGTCCTCCCGGTTTCAGAACGCGCAACATCTGCTGCAAACCCGCTTCGGGATCAGCAAATAGCATCACGCCAAAACGACACGAAAGGTGATCAAAGTGGTTATCGGGAAATGACAGCGCCTCAGCGGCCATGGTTTGAAAGCGAAGGTTATCGAGTGACTGTTCACGCGCCTTACGCTCAGCCACCTGCACCATACCCGCGGCGGCATCGGTACCGGTAATGGTCACCCGCGGCTGTTGTTTGGCCAGAGTCAGTGCAGGTTCACCCGTACCGGAAGCGAGATCAAGGATATGATCACCCGGCTGTGCATTGAGTGCGGCCAGTAGCGCCTCACCGACGGGTGCGATGTGTGGCGCCCACAGGTCAAACTTTTCCGCGAGAGTATCCCAGTCTGGTTGATTGTCCGCTCTACTCATGACCGCTCCTGTTTCAACATTCGGTTAAGCACAAACAGGCCAACAATGCCGTGTGCTAACGAATCGCCAACATCCGATTCAGCGCCTCGCGTGCTTCATTCGCCTCAGCGTCCGGCACGATGATCTGGTTGACGATATTGCCGTCCACCAGATTTTCCAGCTGCCACAATAGATGCTGTGGATCGACGCGAAACATGGTGGAACACATGCAGACTGTCGGCGACATGAAGTGGACTGATTTATCTTCGTGTTTGTACTGCTCGTGCAGACGCGTCACGAGGTTCAGTTCGGTACCGACCAACCAACGTGTACCCGGCGCAGACGCCGCCACCGTGTTAATAATATACTCGGTCGAACCGACATAATCAGACTTCTGACACACTTCATAGGAAGCCTCGGGATGTGAGATCACTTTCACATCGGGATACATCGCGCGGAAGCGGTCGATATGTTCCGGCTTGAACATCTGATGCACCGAACAGAACCCCTTCCACAAAATCATCTTCGCGTTCTTTATCTGCGCTTTGGTCAGACCACCAAACGGTTGATCAAAGTCCCACACCACCATCTCGTCTAATGACATGCCCATCTTCGCGGCGGTATTACGACCGAGATGCTGATCCGGAAAAAACAGAATCTTTTCACGGCGCGCAAACGACCATTCGAGGATCTGCTGTGCGTTAGTTGAGGTGCAGACGATGCCGCCATGACGGCCACAAAACGCCTTTAAATCAGCGGCAGAATTGATATAGGTTACGGGTGTGACATGCTCATCGGGATCGAGCACGCGCGAGATCTCCTGCCAGGCTCTTTCGACCTTGGTGAGGTTGGCCATGTCGGCCATTGCGCAACCGGCAGAGAGGTCCGGCAACATTGCCGCCTGATCTGGGCGCGACAGTATGTCCGCCACCTCGGCCATAAAGTGGACACCACAGAAGATGATGTAATCCGCCTGTGAGTTCGCCGCCTTGCGTGACAGCTTGAGCGAATCACCACTGACATCCGCGTGACGAAACACCTCTTCACGCTGATAGTGATGGCCGAGAATAATCAGACGATCACCTAGCGCGGCCTTTGCGGCCTCGATGCGCTCGACACACTCCGCATCACTCAAGCCGGTAAATTGTTGAATAACAGCAGCGTTTGCAGCCATCTACGATCTCCTCTGTTACTTACTTCTCTTCAACAGCAGGCGCTTTGCGCAGTCGCACACCCAGTTCACGCAACTGCTCATCGGCTACGGGCGAAGGGGCATTGGTCAGTACACACGCCGCGCTCTGCGTCTTTGGAAAGGCGATCACTTCGCGGATAGAGGCCGCGCCGGTCATCAGCATCACCAGTCGATCCAGACCAAAGGCGAGTCCACCGTGGGGTGGGCAACCATATTTCAGCGCCTCTAACAGGAAGCCAAACTTCGCTTCGGCCTCTTCATCGCTGATGCCGAGCTGTTTCAGCACTTCGGCCTGCATCTCGGCATTATGGATACGAATCGAACCGCCACCGACTTCGGTGCCGTTCAACACAAGGTCATACGCCTGTGATTTAGCATTGGCCGGATCAGCGGCCAACTCCGCGATGTTCTCCACCTTGGGGCGCGTAAACGGATGATGAATCGCGGTCCAGCGGTCATTCTTTTCATCGCGCTCGAACATCGGGAAATCGACCACCCACACCGGACGCCAGCCTGGCTCAACCAGACCACGATCGTGACCTAATTTAACCCGCAGCGCACCCAGCGCTTCATTGACGATACCCGCTTTATCTGCACCGAAGAAGATCAGGTCCCCCGTCTCGGCAGCGGTGCGTTCAATAATCGCATTGACCGCATCATCCGGCAGGAACTTGAGGATCGGCGACTGCAACCCCTCGCGGCCCGCCGCAAGGTCGTTGATCTTGATATAGGCCAGCCCCTTCGCGCCATAGATCGAAACATACCTGGTGTAGTCGTCAATCTCTTTGCGCGATAGCCCACAGCCACCCGGCAGGCGCAGCGCCGCCACTCGGCCATGGGCATCCTTCGCCGGGCCCGAGAAGACCTTAAACTCAACGTTGGCCATCACGTCACCGACATCCACCAGTTCTAACGGAATACGCAGATCGGGACGGTCGATGCCAAAGCGATCAATCGCCTCGGCGTGGGTCATGCGTGGGAACGGGTCGTGCAGCGGCACCTCCAACACTTTTGCAAACAGCTCACGGATCATCTGTTCCATCATGGTGATGATCTGCTCTTCGTTCATAAACGAAGTCTCGATATCGAGCTGGGTAAATTCAGGCTGGCGATCAGCGCGCAGATCTTCATCCCGGAAACAGCGCACAATCTGGTAGTAACGATCCATGCCCGACACCATCAATAACTGTTTAAAGAGCTGTGGCGACTGCGGCAGTGCAAAGAACTCGCCCGGATGGGTGCGGCTCGGCACCAGATAGTCACGCGCCCCTTCAGGGGTCGATTTGGTCAGGATCGGCGTTTCGATCTCCATAAAACCGTTGTCGTCCAGATAACGACGCAGGTTGCTGGCGATCTGTGAACGCATCCGCATGCGCTGCAACATCAGCGGACGGCGCAGATCAATATAGCGATATTTCAGGCGCACATCTTCGCCCACTTCGCGCTCGTCATCGAGTGGGAATGGCGGGGTTTCAGACGCATTGAGGATCGTCACTTCGCGCCCCAGCACTTCGATCTTGCCGGTCGCCATGTCAGGGTTGATCGTCCCTTCCGGACGAACACGCACCAGTCCACTGATCTTCAACACAAACTCACTGCGCACCCGCTCGGCAGCAGCAAAGGCCTCGATGGTATCGGGGTCGATCACTACCTGCACACGCCCCTCCCGGTCGCGTAGATCGATGAAGATCACCCCACCGTGGTCGCGGCGACGGTGTACCCAGCCACATAACTCAATTTCCTGACCCAGGTGATCTTCATTGACCTGACCACAATAATGGCTGCGCATAATTCGTCTAACCTTATAAATCTGAATAAAAAACTAAAGGGGTGAAATGGTACGGTGTGGCACACCGCAGTGCAACCTCAGCCGTTGGTTTTGTGGTCGCTATTTGACCTTTTTATCTGGATTACTACCTGGTGTTTCACCTGGCTTCGCGTCAGACCTTTCGCCGCCCAGCAGGTCAGATAACTCCCGCGCCGCCTGCTGGATAGCGGGATTTTCCTTGCCGCCCGGCACTATCACTCCGAGTGACATGATCATTTTCAACGCGTCATCGGTACTCATCTCCAGCTCCTGTACATCTTCCACCGGTACCATAATAAAGAAACCGGAAGTAGGATTGGGCGTGGTCGGCACAAAGACATTGATCACTTCCTTACCTGTCTTCTCCTGCACTTCTCCGACTGCATCACCGGTCTGGAAGGCTAGCGTATAGATCCCATTGCGCGGATACTCAATCAGGAGCACCTTGCGGAACGACTTCCCCTGCGGCGCGAAAATCGTCACTGCCACCTGCTTAACACTGTGATAGATCGTGCGGACCAACGGAATCCGCCCTAACAGCGACTCCCATGCGGCGATCAGTTGCCGTCCAAAAAAGTTCGCAACGATCACCCCGGTCACCAGCACAATCAACACCGCCAGTACCACACCCAGCCCTGGAATATTAAAGCCTAACAACGTCTCGGGCTGATACTTTACCGGGATAAAGTTAAGCAACTTATCCATAAAATTAACCAGCAGACGGATCACCAGCACCGTCACACCCAGTGGCAACCACACCAGCAGGCCAGCAATCAGATAACGTTTAAGCATTGATCATCCACATCCAGAGAACTAAAATTTTAACTACACAAGGCCTTAATCTGCGCTAGTCGTGCCACTCGGTGGTGCAGTGCTCGATGACGCGCCACTTTCTGCAGGCTTCTTTTTATTACCGCCCTTAAAATCAGTCTCATACCAGCCACTGCCTTTGAGGCGAAAAGCGGCGGCCGAAATCAGCTTGGTCAGCTCAGGCTTGCCACACTCGGGGCAATCCTTGAGTGGCTCGTCACTCATTTTTTGTATCACCTCCATTGCATGCGCGCAGGCTTTACACGAATACTCATAAATTGGCATACCACTTCCTCTATTACTTCAATATGTTATATCGATACTGCATCGATATGGGCAAAACTTCAAAAAACCAGTCATCCTCATCAATCGATTATAATGGATTACGGCAGCGGCGCATTATACACCTAAAATTCGCTTGCCAATCAGCAATCTGGTAGCTTGTGGGCATGAGACCCGCAAGCGATACCCCCCCCAGCGACAAAAAACGCAACGACTGGAAGACCATCCGCACCCTCCTCCCTTATTTATGGGAATTCCGTGCGCGGGTGATTGTGGCACTGATCTGCCTGATACTGGCGAAAGTGGCGATTGTCGGCGTGCCGCTGATGCTCAAGGCGATTGTCGATGCACTCGACCCGAGTCAGGTCGATGTGGTGATGCTGCCGTTCTGGCTGGTGCTCGGCTACGGCCTGCTACGCATTATCAGCGTACTATTTGGCGAGCTGCGTGACGCGGTCTTCGCCAAAGTCACCCAACGCTCAATCCGCCGCGTCGCGCTACAGGTCTTCCGCCACCTGCACGCCCTCAGCCTCAGCTTTCACCTCGACCGTCAGACCGGCGGGGTGTCACGTGATATCGAACGCGGCAGTCGCGGCATCAGTTTTCTGCTCAGTTTTCTGGTGTTCAATATCCTGCCGACGCTGGTCGAAATCACATTGATTGCCCTGATCCTCTTCAGCAACTACAACCTCTGGTTCGCGCTGGTGCCGTTCGCTACCGCCGTCATCTACGTCGCCTTTACGCTGATTGTGACTGAGTGGCGCATGAAGTATCGCCGCAAGATGAACGAGATGGATTCGAAGGCTAACACCCGCGCGATCGATAGCCTGATCAACTTCGAAACGGTCAAATACTTTGGTAACGAAGGATTTGAGACCCAGCGCTATGATGAAAATCTGCAGATCTGGGAACGTGCCGCGGTTAAAAATCAGACCTCACTCGCATCACTGAATGTCGGTCAGGGCGTGATCATCGCCGTCGGCATCACGATTCTGATGCTGCTCGCGAGTCAAGGGGTCGCCGACGGTGAACTGACATTGGGTGATCTGGTGCTGGTCAACGCCTATCTGCTACAGATGTTCATCCCGATGAACTTTCTCGGTTTCGTATATCGTGAAATCAAACACTCACTGGTCGACATGGAACGAATGTTTGGCATCCTCGATGAACACAAAGCGATTGAGGACAAACTCGATGCGCAGGCGCTGGTCGTCGCCGACGGTGAAGTCCGTTTTAATCACGTCGCATTCAACTACAATGAGAATCGTAATATCCTGCGCGATATTGACTTCACCATCCAGCCGGGGCAGAAAGTCGCCGTGGTCGGCGGCAGTGGCGGCGGCAAGTCAACGCTGGTGCGGCTGCTATTCCGCTTTTATGATGTGAGTGATGGCGCTATCATGATCGATGGGCAGGACATTCGTGATGTCAGCCAACTGAGTCTGCGTGAATCCATCGGCATCGTGCCGCAGGACACAGTACTGTTTAACGACACCATCTATTCCAACATCGCCTACGCTCAGCCAGATGCACCGAAAGAGGCGATCGAACGTGCCGCCGAGATGGCACACCTGAAAAACTTTATCGAATCACTGCCCGAAGGGTACGAGACCATCGTGGGCGAACGTGGCCTCAAGGTCTCTGGGGGCGAGAAGCAGCGCATCGCAATTGCCCGTGCCATCCTCAAAAACCCACGTATTTTAGTGTTTGACGAAGCAACCTCTGCGCTCGATTCAGAATCGGAAAAGGCGATCCTCTCTGCCTTTAGTGAAATCTCCACCGATCACACTACGCTAGTGATCGCACATCGCCTGTCGACAATTATCGATGCTGATCAAATCCTGGTGATGGATCAGGGGAGCATTGTAGAGCGCGGCACACACCGCGAGTTGCTTGCGGCAGGGAATGTATATGCTGGGATGTGGGCATTGCAGCAAGAGCAGCAGCGCGCTTCTGAGACGACAATTGAATAGCTTAAGGAACCACGGATTAAATCAAAGACGCCTTAGTTGACACTTCATCACCCTCCGCACAAAAAAAGGGGCTGGAATCATCCAGCCCCTTTTTCATTATTGATGTATGAAAATTAATTCAGTGGGCAACCTTGCTCATTGAAATATTCAAATACATTTTTGGTACCGTTATATGCGCCACCATTACCCGGAAAGGTGCTGTTAAACATGTCGATGATCTGTCCTTCCGAACGATCATAACTTACACCACCTGATGCCGCGTTAAGTAGACCCGCTACCGTATGACGACCCAATGCATTGAGTTGTCCACCACCCTGTTCCATGACACCCAGTAGCGTCATCCCAGGGAACGCATCTTCGAATACATCAGAGAACTGAGTATCTGGCGTATATTGTGAAGACCATGAGTCAAAATGGTGTGGCTGTTTCCAGTAACCCGGCGTACAACCCTGACCTCCGCCTTCAACAGCACATACGGCAGAGCATCCGTCGCCATTTACATTATTGGCATCATCACATTGCTCGCCTGGATCAAGATTCCCGTCACCACAAAATGGCTCAACAGTACAACTTGAAGAACAGCCATCACCATCAATGTTGTTGTTGTCATCACACTGCTCACCAACGTTCAGAACACCATCGCCACAGAAAAACTCAAGGGTACATTCAGCCGAACATGAATCACCATTGACATTATTTCCATCATCACAACCTTCATTAGGATCTACAATGCCATCGCCACAAAAGGCTTCAACGGTACAGGTCGCGGAACAATGATCGCCGTCCTGATTATTTCCGTCATCACACTGTTCGCCAAAATCGAGGTTGCCATCGCCACAGAAAGGTGCCGGTTGATGACAGTCAGGACTATCAACCAACCAGTTAATCTCTGCATTCTCACCTGAACTAGCAACCACAAAACCAGCACTGTCAGATGCAGGTGTTATATAAGTGATGCTGCTAAGGTTGGCACCATTTAATTGCAGGTTTGAGACTGTCGCTGTGTACTCGGCAGTCGCAGGGAATGCAACTTCAATATAGTACATACCACTACCGTCGGTAACGCCTTCATAAACATTGCCTGCTTGCGCTACGGTGTCACCATGTAATGTAAAAACAGTATCAAGCACTACTGATACTTTTCCCTCTAGTGCAAAATCATTAATGTCGATCTGTTGATTTTGATTGGCATCACAATAAAGTAAGCCACTGAGATGAGATGCGATTGCAGTACTCGCTCCCCCCAGCATTAACAGTGCGCAGACGCACTGGGTAAATTTCTTAATCATTTTTATACCCCTGTTTTCTTATATCACTATTTTTTAATATTTCCGTCCACAAACAACCGTGTAAATTATATCTTATATTTTCAAACCATCACACAAGAACATTGATCAATGTGAAATAAGCAGAGAACCTTATCTACCAAAATAAGGTCAAAATACTGATTTTATTGATTAATATTTTCACCCAAACACACATACGTATAGATAATATTCTCATGCTGAATTCATTATACTAACTTGTATTAATTAGATAGTTATATGCCGTCATAAAACAGGGGATTCGGCATTCTATTACGATTAATCCTACGGTCATGTGGAACTATTTAATTATACAATCGTCGTACTTAGCATGAAAAAACCCGCTATCAATAAAATCATTACCATTCGAATACCAAATAAATTGACCAATGTTGCGCCCACCACTCAACGCGCAGGGGGAAAACATTAATGCACACCGCCGTCTGGTTTCAACGCAATCTACGCATTGATTATAATGAAGCACTCAACTGGGCGCTCCACCGTGCAAAGCTGAACCAGGGTAAAGTCGCACTCTTTTACCTACATAGTCCAGAGGACGAAGCACCGTGGCAAAGAGGTGCGGCATCGAGCTGGTGGTTACAGCAGAGCCTGTCATCACTCAAGTCAGCACTATCACAACAAGGGCTGGTGCTGAACATTATTAAAGGTGGAGCTAACGAAGCCATTCCTAACCTTTTAGAACAGCACAATATTGATGCTATTAGCTGGCAGCGAAACCACGAACCCCACCTGTTTGAGCATGAAGAAAAGCTCGCCGAGCAGCTCACCCAGCAGGGGGTTACCGTCAACATCACAAACGACAGCATGTTAACGCATCCCAATCAATTAATGACACAAAAAGGGACGCCTTATAAAGTCTTCACTCCTTTTTACCGCCAGCTGCGTAAAGAGTTGCATCACATCAATCATGATCCAACAACACCCGCTGCGCCTAATTCCATTGCTAGCATGACGCTGGACTGCTCGCAGTCATTAGACACCGCAGGCATCAGCGTACCACACAGGTGGCAGCAGAAACTGGCAGAACATCACCAGCCAGGTGAACAACATTCACAACAACTGTTACTGCGCTTTGTAACAGAACGTCTTTATGATTATCCTTTAAATAGAGACTTTCCAGCGATAGAGGCCACTTCAGTACTTGCCGCCCCACTCCACTTTGGGGAGATCAGTATCCGCCAGGTGATTGCATTACTCCAGCCTATAATCGAAGAAGGCGATCCACAGCACCATCAGGCAGCCGAGGTCTTTTTACGTCAGTTGATATGGCGAGAATTTGCCAGATATATTCTCTGGCACTTTCCAGATACGACAGAGCAATCGATGAATAAACGCTTCGACGCATCATTGTGGGCCTATGATGAAGAGCGCCTCCGCCGCTGGCAACGTGGCGAAACTGGCGTGGTGTTGATCGACGCAGGGATGAAACAGTTATGGCAGACCGGCACCATGCACAATCGAGTGAGAATGCTAGTAGCGTCGTACCTGACAAAAAACCTCGCCCAGCCCTGGCAACTGGGCGCACGCTGGTTTTGGGAAACACTGGTCGATGCAGATCTGGCGAATAACAGCATGGGCTGGCAGTGGGTAGCCGGTACTGGCGTCGATGCAGCCCCCTATTTTCGTATCTTTAATCCTGAGACACAGGCAAAAAAGTTCGATCCGGATAACCTTTATCAACAACGTTGGAACAATGCTGACCCACAACCCGAAGCACTGGTAGACTTAGGCGATAGTCGACGCGAAGCACTGCACCGTTATCAGGAAAATAGAAAACGGAACTCGCTACAGTGATGTAGCGTACTATTATTCATCCTGCGATTTATAAAACACAAATGGAGCATCTTATGAAATCACTCTTGGTATTTTTACTATTAATCGCCTCCTTTGGCTTGCAGGCCGCGCCCTGCCCAGAAGCGCTTGATCACAACCGCAAACCACTCGCAAGTGATGCTGAAGTGAATCTATGTGAGCAGTACCTTGGGAAGGTGGTGCTGATCGTCAACACCGCCAGTAAATGTGGTTTTACCAACCAATATGATGGATTAGAGGCACTTTATCGAAAATACAAAGATCAGGGATTAGTGGTACTTGGCTTTCCTTCCAATGATTTCTCAAATCAGGAACCCGGCACCGAAAAACAGATTCAGGAATTTTGCCGCTCGACTTTCGGGGTTAAATTTCCAATGTTTGCAAAGACCAATGTCGCACGAGGCACTCAGGATCCGCTCTATCAAACCCTGGCACTACAGGCAGGTGAATACCCTCAGTGGAACTTCCATAAATACCTCCTCGACCGTCATGGAAAAGTAGTGAAAAGTTTTCCTAGTCGTCTGGAACCAGGCGACACCAAAGTAATCAAAAGTATTGAAGGCCTGTTAGCGCAGCGGTAAATCGTCATTAAAACTAATCAGGAAAAACGTTACTCGATCGACACATCAACAGAAGATTATAAGTTTGTCGGAAATGACAAAATGTTGACCTGGGAGGGATCAGCGCATGCCTTGCATGCCGTTGTGACATTTTGTCATATTACCGACATTAGGGTTGATTATTCAACATAAGAGATCGACTCGGTATATTGGGGTTTCATTGCCGAGAGCCTCCACTGAATAATAAGCCCTTTTTTACTCCTGAGTAAAACATCATCACTACAAATCAATAAATTTGATATCTAAACATATTCAACAAGTTAGATGAAAATAGAAAATTATCCTAAAAAAAGGTGAAACATTTCCCGTCATCTGTCGACATTATATATAAGCCTATCTCCAAACTGGAGGTGAACAGATGAAAACATATAGATACGCTATCCTGCTCGCTGGACTGTTACTCACACAACAGGCCGTCGGCGATACAAAAGTCACTGCGACAATAGAATATGACACGGACTTCTGCTATGCCTACGCAATGATTGGCGAAGACTCTGTCATCAACTCACGTCTTGGCCTGTTCCCTGAGCATCTAATGAATCTTGCCATTGTTGAAAATAATGACGGCGCGCATAGCCATCATTATTCCGTCGTTTTATTGAGAACCATTCTGGATGCATATATGTGGGATAAGTCGCCACAACACTATGCCCGAACAATTATGCATAACTGCCATGACTATGAAAAATCAAAAGAGGTGGTTGGGTAACCGCAACAGTGGTCGTTTAAAAATGCGCCCGCCAACCAGGCCTGCATTGACTACAATGACCTGTTGTAGTCAAAAAAACCTCAATATCTCAGCAATAATGACGATACGAAATGCATGAATAAGAATGCCTCCGTAGAAAAATCGTTACCGTTCAGTTCTAAACAAACAGATCTCGCACATCAACCATGCGCCTATCTATTAGTGAACCATCAGAATGGCGCAATCTATACCGGTTTCACATCATGCCTCATTGAACAAGTGTGGAAACATCAGCACCACCTGGTCGAAGGCTTCTCCAAAAAATACGATATTCAGACACTCGTCTGGTATGAGCCCTGTGACACCATGGAAGCAGCTTATACCAGGGCTAAATCTATAAAAGAAGCGCCCTTCGAAGTAAAACGGAAAATCGTTGAACAATCAAACCCAAAGTGGCATGATCTATACCACCAGTTGTGTGAAGAACAGCA
>CALZIG010000129.1 GCA_945787585.1 uncultured Gammaproteobacteria bacterium
TGCAGCCATGCAATGCCGTCGGCATCACGTTCAGTTCGCCAGTGTTTATGCGCTGTCATCGCCTACCCCCTCTTCTTGTCTGCATTCGCTGGCGTCTCTCGTGTCACCATCATCGCGCCTCCCTGACCACCCCCAATACAGAGACTCGCCATGCCGTGTTGCGCACCGTTACGCTCCAGTACATTCAGCAGATGCAATACGATGCGTGCACCACTGGCACCGACCGGGTGACCCAGACTGACGCCGCCGCCATCGACGTTAAGACGTGCGCGATCAATCTTGCCCAGCGGTGCCTTCAGTCCCAGTTCATTTTTACAGTAATCTTCATCTTGCCACGCTTCAAGACAGGCAAGCACCTGTGTAGCAAAGGCTTCATTGACCTCCCAGTAATCGATATCTTCTACCGCTATCTTCTGACGTTTGATAATCGGTGCCATTGCATGTGCAGGCCCCAACCCCATCTGCGCCGGATCAAGCCCAGCCCATTCACTATCGACGATACGCCCCATCACTTTCAAACCATATTTTTCAACCGCGTGCTCACTGGCAAGCAGTAACATCGCCGCACCATCAGTAACCTGTGCACTATTACCGGCAGTGACTTTGCCAAACTTACGATCAAACACCGGGCGCAACTTGGCCAGTTTTTCCACTGAGCTATCGCCGCGCACCCCATCATCGTGCTCATAACTTGTACCGCGACTATCATAAACCGCTTCGACCTCATCTTTGAGATAGCCCGCTTCCTGCGCGGCGGCAAGACGTTTGTGACTGTCAACCGCAAAGGCATCCATCGTTTCACGACTGATGCCAAAACGGTAGGCGAGATTTTCTGCGGTCTGCCCCATCGACAGGCCGATGACGGGATCACTGAGACCGCGCAATAGACCAATGACAGGGGTGAGATGGCCGCCGCGTAGCTTGCCAAGCGCCTTCATTTTCTGGCCAAACTTTTTCGCCCCCATCCATTCGCCGAGCCACGCCACCATCTTGTTATTCAGCAGCACCGGCGCATGACTCATCGCCTCAGCGCCGCCGGCAAGCACCAGATCCGAACGACCACTCTTGATATTCTGAAAGGCACAATCGATCGCTTGCAGACCTGAAGCGCAGTTGCGTTGCACGGTCCATGCGGGAAGATGTTTATCGCAACCGAGTCTAAGCGCGATGATACGTGCGACATTAACTTCATCCGGGGTTGGCATCACGCAACCGACGATCACCTCATCCAGCGCTTCAATCTCAAACGGTTGACGTGCCAGCAGTGGCCGCGCGGCAGCGACTGCAAGGTCCGACGCAAGAAAGGGGCCGGGAGCACCTTTCGCCTTCAGAAAAGGGGTGCGGCTACCATCTACTATATATACCGCACTGCCTGCTTTGCTCTTTTTACGTGTCGCCATCTGTTGCGCCCTCTATGCTGTCGTACTACTTCCAGTAGTCCTGAGGAAAATCATCCACCTTGATCACTTCACTTCTTGCCGAAGTGGCGTTGCGTATCAGTACCGCCTCTTTTTCATCGATCACACCTTGCTGAATGGCGGCCTGTAAAACAGCTTCGTCCATTCCTGGCGGCAAGTCACCGTTACGCTGTGCCTGCTGAATCTTCTTTTCGATGGGTTCCGCAAGAATCACCTTCACCAGTGCATCTTCAATGCGTCCGATCGCTTCGTTGGTATCAGTGGTGGTAAAGACACCACGCGTCAGACGATCACGCGCTTCGGATGGCTCAAGAATAATCCCGGCGACTTTATGCCCCAGACGATCGTCGGGACCGGCATAGGGTTTACCCAATGGAAAAATCAGCACGCGCAGACAGCGTGCGATCATACGATCCGGAAAATTTGCTAGCAGCTCATGCAGCCGTTTCTGAATTAGATAGAGTGACTCCTGACACGACCACTCCAACAAGGGCCAATCTTCATCGGGACATTTTTGATCTTCAAAACGTTTCAACGCAGCGGAACCGAGATAGAGATGGCTCAACACATCGGCCAGTCGACCGGAAAGTTTTTCACGCCGTTTCAACTCGCCACCCAGTACCAGCATTGAGATATCTGAGACCAGTGCAAACGCGGCACTCATGCGGGTCAGTTGTCGGTAATAACGTTTCGCCCGCTTATCGCCCGGCACTCGCACAAAACGTGCGCCCGTTAAGCCGAGATAAAAAGCGCGCACCATGTTACTGATGGTAAAACCGATGTGGCCAATAAAGGCGCGATCAAAATCATCCGCGCCACGTTTTTTATCGCTATCACCGACCGCCTGCATCTCTTTTAAAACATAGGGATGGCAGCGCACTGCCCCCTGCCCAAAAGTGATCAAACTACGCGTAAGGATGTTCGCCCCTTCCACCGTAATACTAATAGGAATCGCCTGATAGACACGCCCGATCAAATTGCGTGGCCCCATGCAGATACCAGTACCGCCCTGCACATCCATCGCATCATTGATTACCGAGCGCATCCGTTCAGTCAGATTATATTTAACGATCGCCGACGCCACTGACGGCTTCTCGCCGAGATCGACGGCGCTGGCGGTGATGGTGCGCGCCGCGTCCATCATATAGGTGTTACCGGCGATTCGAGTTAAAGCCTCTTCCACCCCTTCGAATTTACCAATCGGGGTCTTAAACTGTTTGCGAATACGCGCGTAACCACCGGTAGCACGACTCGCCAGTTTGCCGCCGCCGGTGCTCAATGCTGGCAGTGAAATCGAACGACCCGCCGCAAGACTCTCCATCAACATGCGCCAGCCGTTACCGATGCCGCTTTTATCACCGATCACCCACTCCATCGGAATGAAAACATCTTTACCCCAGTTGGGGCCGTTCTGAAACATGATATTGAGCGGCGCATGACGTGTGCCGATCGACACCCCGGGGGTATCGGTGGGAATCAACGCCAATGTGATACCCAGTTCTTCTTTATCGCCCAGAAGATGGTCAGGGTCCTGCAACTTGAAAGCGAGTCCGAGTACTGTCGCCACCGGCCCCAGGGTGATGTAGCGCTTGGCCCAATTGAGGCGAATACCCACAACCTCTTCACCTTCGAACATCCCTTTTTCGACAATGCCAAGATCCGGCATGCTACTCGCATCACTGCCGGCATCCGGTCCGGTCAGTGCAAAACAGGGCACCTCTTCACCGCGTGCGAGTCGTGGCAGGTAATGATCTTTCTGCGCCTCGGTACCGTAGTGCAGCAACAGTTCGGCAGGACCGAGAGAATTGGGCACCATCACCGTTACCGCAGCGGTAGTACAACGGCTAGAGATTTTCATCACCACCGCAGAGTGTGCCAGTGCGGAAAATTCAAGGCCACCATACTTCTTTGGAATGATCATGCCGAAGAAACCTTTATCTTTGATGAACTGCCACACCTCTGGCGACAGGTCATGCAGCTTTTCGGTGACCTCCCAGTCATTGACCATGTGACACAGATCATCCACCGGGCCATCGAGAAAGGCGCGTTCTTCCGCAGTGAGTCGTGGCGCAGGGAATGATAAAAGTCGCTGCCAATTGGGGCGTCCACTAAAGAGTTCACCGTCCCACCACACTGAACCGGCTTCTAACGCCTCGCGTTCAGTCTGTGACATCTTGGGCAGCGCTTTACGAAACGCCCTCAGGATATGATTGCTCATCAGCATTTTACGCAGTGATGGCACATTAAGGGGCACTGCGATTAACAGGAAGGCGACCCAGGCGATATAGAGTGAGACATTGATCGGTTGAAAAAAGAGACTCCAGCAGATCAGGTAGAGCGCAATCAGTATCGTTGATAACACGAGGGGTAAGCGTTGATAGGCCGCCGTGCCGGCCACCACAGCAAATACCGCAAACCAGGTAAGCATCTCCATATTCTCTTCCCTTATGAGCTAGCGTTCTACAGTTTTGTTATATAACACAATAGTTGCTATATTTTTAGTTTTATACAATTTGTGCCAAAGGCATGCACTTTTCCTATCGGCGGGTGGATCCTTTTCTAAAACCTGAAAAGGGCGCTCGCTACCGTACCTTTTTCATTATCCATGGAAATTTTCGGGACAAATCATGAACTCAATCAACCAGCGAATACTATGACTAAAAAAATTGCCACCTGGAATGTTAATTCACTGCGCGTACGTATGCCGCAACTGCTGGAATGGCTCGATCAGGTGCAGCCTGACATCGTCGCTTTACAGGAAACCAAAGTACAGGATAAAGATTTCCCGGCGGATGCGCTTGAAGTCGCCGGTTACAAAGTAATCTACAGTGGCCAAAAAAGCTATAACGGGGTGGCAATCATTTCGCGCCACACGGCCGCCGATGAGATTATCACTGATATCCCAGGGCTCGATGACCCGCAGCGCCGTATTCTTGCCGCCACTTACAATGGCCTGCGGGTGATCAATCTCTATGTGCCCAACGGACAGAGCGTCGGTAGCGAAAAATTCCACTACAAACTCGAGTGGCTTAACCAGGTACGCCTATATATAGCATCACAGCTACAGCAGTACCCTCGTCTGGTGGTGCTAGGCGACTTCAACATCGCCCCTGATGAGCGCGATGTGCACGACCCGGAACAGTGGCACGACAAAATCCTCTGTAGTGATGAAGAGCGCGCCGCGCTGCAACAGATCCACGCCTGTGGGTTAAAAGATAGCTTTCGTTTATTTGATCAGCCCGACGGCAGTTTTAGCTGGTGGGACTACCGCATGGCGGCGTTTCGCCGTAACCTCGGGCTGCGCATCGATCTGGTCCTTGCCAGTGAAGCGCTGTGCAAACAGGCGCTATCGTGTCATATTGATACTTCTCCACGCGGCCTTGAGCGCCCCTCGGATCACGCCCCTGTGGTGGCCGAATTTGATGACTAAACCTGATAAATAAACTATGAAATATAAAGACCTGCGCGACTTTATCGCACGCCTCGAAGCAGACGGCGAACTGATTCGCATCACCGCCGAGGTGGATCCCAACCTTGAAATGACCGAAATCTGCGATCGCACACTGCGTGCTGGCGGCCCCGCGCTGCTGTTCGAAAATCCCACCGGATACGCTGTTCCAGTGCTCGGCAATCTTTTCGGCACCCCTAAACGGGTCGCGATGGGGATGGGTCAGGAGTCGGTCAGCGCACTGCGCGACGTGGGCAAACTGCTATCCGCACTCAAAGAACCCGAACCGCCCAAAGGGATGATGGATGCGTGGGAGAAGCTCCCCATCTATAAACAGGTGATCAACATGGCGCCAAAGTTTGTTAAAAATGCGCCGTGCCAGCAACATGTGATCGAAGGTGACGATGTCGACCTGTCAAAGATTCCGGTGCAGACCTGCTGGCCCGGCGACGCAGGCCCTTTAATCACGTGGGCACTGGTAGTCACCAAAGGGCCAGAGAAAGAACGTCAAAACATCGGCATCTACCGCCAACAGGTGATCGGGAAAAACAAGGTAATCATGCGCTGGCTGTCACATCGCGGCGGTGCGCTCGACTTTCGCGACTGGCAGGCCGCCCACCCCGGCGAGCGTTTTCCGGTCGCCGTGGCGCTGGGCGCGGATCCGGCCACGATCCTCGCGGCGGTGACACCGGTGCCGGACACCCTGTCGGAATTCGCCTTTGCCGGGCTGCTACGCGGTTCAAAAACCGAGGTCGCGCGCTGCATCGGCAGTGATTTACAGATCCCGGCGAGTGCCGAATATGTACTGGAAGGGTATCTCGAGCCGGGCGAAGAGGCGCCGGAAGGCCCTTTTGGTGATCACACCGGTTACTACAATGAGGTCGATACCTTTCCCGTTTTCACCATTGAGCGCATCACCCATCGCAGCGATCCAATCTATCACAGCACCTACACCGGCCGTCCACCCGATGAACCTGCGGTGCTCGGCGTCGCGCTGAACGAGGTCTTTGTCCCCATTTTGCAGAAACAGTTCCCGGAGATTGTCGATTTCTATCTGCCCCCGGAAGGGTGCTCCTATCGCCTCGCCGTGGTCAGCATCAAAAAACAGTATCCCGGCCACGCCAAACGCGTGATGCTCGGCATCTGGTCATTCCTGCGCCAGTTTATGTACACCAAGTTTGTGATCGTGACCGATGATGACGTCAATATCCGTGAATGGGAAGACGTCATCTGGGCGATTACCACCCGCATGGACCCAACCCGCGACACCACATTAATCGACAACACCCCGATCGATTACCTCGACTTTGCCTCGCCCGTCTCAGGGCTCGGTTCCAAAATGGGACTCGACGCCACCAACAAGTGGCCCGGTGAAACCACCCGTGAATGGGGTACGCCCATCACGATGGATGATGACGTTAAACAGCGGGTCGATGCGATGTGGGATTCACTGGGCATTCCGGCGACAAAAAAAGCCTAAACAGCCGATTTTGCCCCACTGCCCATCGCGGTGTTATCTTGCCTCTATCACGGTTTTTCGACTGCCGCGATGATCAAAATGGAATAATTATCTGACTTTTGGCCGATAAGCTTTTACACATAACTCAGACTCAATAATAAAATCGACATCAACGGATGAAGTGGTTACAAAAAAACAGCCCAGCATCACGCATCGGACTCGTCCTTCCGGGCGGTGGTGCACGCGGTGCTTATCAGGTCGGGGTACTCAAAGCGGTCGCGCGGGTACTGCCACGGGAGTACGGCCCTGGCAGCCCTTTTTCGGTGATTACGGGCACCTCGGCCGGCTCGATCAATGCCACGGCACTGGCGATTAACGCGGATCATTTCCGCAAAGGGGTGTTGCGCCTCAGCCATGTGTGGAAAAACTTTCATGCCAATCAGGTCTTTCGTACCGACACGCCCGGCATCATCAAGACCGGCGGCCACTGGTTGGCCGCAATGATGATGGGCGGTATGGGCAAATACAACCCACACTCACTACTCGACCGCGAGCCACTCGTCGGACTGCTGGAAGGGTATCTGGATTTCAGCAAGATTCAGCAGGCGATCGACAACGGCCACCTGCACGCCCTTGGCATTACCGCCTCCGGTTATCACTCGGGACAGTCGATCACGTTTTATCAGGGGGCCGACTCCATCGAACCGTGGGCGCGCCAACGCCGCATCGGCTGCCCAGCAACCCTGGATATATCCCACTTGATGGCCTCATCGGCAATCCCGATGCTCTTTTCCGCCACGCGCATCAATCGTGAATATTTTGGTGACGGCTCGATGCGGCAGACCGCGCCACTCAGTTCTGCACTCCATCTCGGGGCCGATAAGCTGCTGGTCGTGGGGGTACAGGAATCAAAACCCGCTCCACCGGAACGGGCCAATACCTCTGATTATCCGCCGATGGCCGACATCCTCGGACACGCCATGAACAGCATCTTTCTCGACGGGCTTGAGTCAGATCTGGAACGTGTCAGACGTATCAACAAAACCATCAGTCTCATTCCCTCACGGAAACTGGAGCGCGGTGGCGTGATGCTACGCCCGGTCGAGGTGCTATGCATCTCGCCGAGTCGCGATATCGATGAGATCGCCAGCCGCTATACTCATCTGTTACCACGCTCACTGCGTTTCCTGTTACGCGGCGTGGGTGCCTACGGCAGCCACGGCTCTACACTGATCAGTTATCTGTTGTTTGAGAAGGCCTTCTGTCGTGAACTGATTTCGCTGGGCTATAAAGATGCCATGAACACAAAAACGGAGATCCTTCGTCTGTTTGATGCGGAGAAGAAAGAATAAACAATGGAACACGAATATATAATCACCACCGTCAGATTATTACTGGCCGCGCTGGCCGGGGGATTAATTGGCCTTGAACGTTCACATCACGGACGTCCGGCTGGCTTTCGCACCCATACCTTGGTGTGCCTCTCGGCCGCACTATTGATGGTACTCGGTGTGTTTCAGTGGGATCTGGTACTGCACGCACCGCTCGAAACCATCCGCGTTGACCCGACTCGCATGGCGCAGGGCATCATGACCGGCATCGGCTTTCTCGGTGCCGGGGTGATCTTTAAAGAACGCCTCTCGGTGCGCGGCCTCACCACTGCTGCTTCAATCTGGATCACCGCATCCATCGGCGTCGTCATCGGCATGGGGCTTTACTACGCTGCGTTTCTCGCCACCTTCATTACACTGGGTGTGCTGTCGATCTTTCGCTGGGTCGAAAAGGTGATTCCCTCGGTCCACTATGGGCAACTGATCGTGCGCTTTCCGCGCAACGAAATTATGACCGAAGATGAGCTACACGCACTGATCAGGTCACACGATATCAAGATCACCCGACCCAGTTATCAACTGGACCACGAAGGCAAAGTCTTTCAATATCAAATGACCATCGATGCCATCCATACCGAAAACTTCAGTAAACTCACCGTCACATTAACCGATATGGACAATGTACTCGAATTTACATTAGTCCCTACCGGCGATTAAGCTCGCTCTAAAAAGCACTGATCCAGAAAGCGTTTGAGCCCATCAATATAGACTTCTCCAGCGGAGTAAAAACCCTCAGCATGGGTGCCGTTAATCTCCAGAAAGGCCTTGGGCTCTTTCGCCACTTCATACAGTCGCTTGCCGTGATGAAATGGGATCACCTCATCTTCACCACTATGGACCACTAAGACAGGGCAACGGACGCTGGCAATGTTTTCACGCACGTTATATTTGAAACGGCTCATGAGACGCGCAGGCACAAAACGGAACAGTTCTGCCGCCAGTTCCGGTGCCGACGTAAAGGTCGACTCAATCACCAACGCGCCCGGCGTATGCCGCGCGGCCAGAGCCGATGCGATCGCGGCCCCCAGTGAACGCCCCAGCACGATCACATCTTCGGCCTTAATCCCTCGATCTCGCAATAGATAAATCCACGCAGCCTCGGCATCATCATAGATGCCCCGCTCTGAGGGGCTGCCCTGGCTTCGGCCATAGCCGCGATAATCAAAAATAAACGTGGAAAGGCCCAGTCGATGAAACATCGTCAACGTCGACATGCAGTCTGAAATATTCCCTGTATTGCCGTGGAAAAAGAGTACCACACGTTCTGTGGTCTGCTCATCAAGCGCACGGGGCACAAACCAGCCGTGCAACATCAATTCATCGGTCGTCGCAAAATCAACGGGCTCAAACTTCAACCCATGTTTATCCGGGGTGGTGGCAATCGCCGCCGTCGGATTATAAATATGGCGCGACTGAACCAGGTAAAGATTCAGCAAAAACAGTAGATAAACGGCTACTGGAATGGCCATGATCAACAAAAAAGTGGTCAATAGTATCTTCCCTAAATAATTTCTCACTACATCATATCTTGCCCGTTTGCAGCTAAACAACCTGAACACCACACAAATGGGTATAATGCCTTTTTACCATAATTTTTAGCGATATCGGATTAATAGATGGCGATTAACTTACATACACGTTTTATGGGCACGATGATCGGCAGCGCACTCGGCGATGCGATTGGTGAACGCGCCCTTGAGATCACTGACAGAAATGATCTGCTGGAATATATTAATGCCGATAATGAGCTCTGCTATACTGATGACACCGTGATGTCACTCGCCACTGCCGAACTACTGGTCAGCCAGGGTACCATCGACCAACAGCTGCTGGGCGACAAGTTCCGCAAATACTATAAAGACGAACCATGGCGTAACTACGGAGTCGTGACCTCAGCGGTCTTTACCATTGTCGAAAATGAGGCTATCGAGTACACCACCGCAGCATTGCGTCTGTGTGACGGCAGTGGCTCATTTGGCAATGGCGCAGCGATGCGCGTCGCGCCGCTAGGGCTTTTTTTCCACCGCTCACACGACCTCTATGAGATGGCCAAGAGCGCCGCCGAGATCACCCATGCCCATCCCGTCGGGATCGACGGTGCCGCAGTACTCGCCAAGGCGATCGCAATGTCGCTTCACCTCAACAGCCAACGACCCTTTGCACCCCAGGTCTACGGTGCGCGTCTGGTGGAGTTTGCAGAGACTACCCGGCTCAAAGAGAAGCTGCAACTGGTACTGAAACTGCTCGCAAGCCATGCCACGATGGAAGAAGCAGCCGCACAACTCGGCACCCAATCGTCAGTGCATGAATCGATGGCCTTTGCCCTGTTCTGTTTTCTGACTCATCCACACGCCTTTGTAGAATGTATTTTGTGTGCAGTATCGCATGGGGGTGATCGCGGCACGATGGGGGCGATGGTCGGCGCGATGGCAGGGGCCTATCTTGGAAGTGAAGCGATCCCGCCACACTGGCAACGTCGCCTCGAAAATGCGCAGCATATCGAAACACTGGCACGTGAACTGGCGGCGCATAGTACGCTTTAATTTTGCCCTGTACGTAACTGCACGATCACTTCAGCGGTCTCGGGTCGTACCCCGCGCCAGATATAAAATGATTCTGCGGCTTGCTCTACCAACATCCCGAGGCCATCGATCACCTTTGCGGCCCCCTGCTCGCTGGCCCAGCGCATAAAGACGGTTGGCTCCTTGCCATACATCATGTCGTAACAGCAGGTTTTGTCGCTAACTGCACTCGCTGGAATAGGCGGCAGATCTCCCTGTAGACTGGCGGCGGTGCCATTGATAATCAGATCAAAAGGCTGTTCGCCAATCGACTGAAAGCCACACCCGCGCAGTAACTCATTACGCTTAAATTCAGCTGCCAGTTCAACGGCCTTCTCTTCAGTGCGGTTAGCGATAACAATTTCAGCGGGTTGCTGTGCAAGCAGAGGCCCCAGCACTCCACGCACTGCACCGCCCGCGCCCAGCAATAAAATCCGCGCATCCGATAACTGAATGCTGTGGTTTTCCATCAGGTCCCGTACCAGTCCAACGCCATCGGTATTATCACCGATGCAGCGCCCGTCATCAGAAAAGCTAATGGTATTGACCGCCCCCGCCTGCGTGGCGCGCTCACTACGTTCATCCACCAGCGCCCACGCCTCCTGCTTAAAGGGTATCGTGATGTTGATGCCCTTGCCGCCACTCGCGCGGAAATTACCCACCGCCTGCTTAAAGCCACCGGCATCGACCTGAATCGCACTGTAACTAAGACGTTGATCTGTCTGTTTGGCAAACGCCGTATGAATCAACGGTGACTTGCTATGTGCAATGGGATTCCCCATGACTGCATAGCGAGGGGGTTTAACATCAAAATCAAACAGTGAAGACAACGCCATCCTCTCCTAAGTGAAGATACCTTTCAGAATATAGAAGAAGACAATCGCAAAAAAGGCACCCGCAGGCAGTGTGATTATCCATGACATAAAGATGGTGCGAATAACACGCATATTAAGCGCGCCGATACCGCGCGCCAGCCCCACGCCAAGCACGCCGCCCACCAGGGTATGCGTAGTCGAAATCGGCATGCCAGTCCCCGATGCCACTACCACGGTAGTGGCGGCGGCGAGTGTGGCGGCAAAGCCACGGCTAGGGGTTAGCTCTGTGATATTGGTGCCGATAGTGGCCATCACACGGTGACCGTAAGTCACCAGTCCAATCACGATGCCCGCGCCGCCCAGGAACAGAATCCAGATCGGTAGCGCCGATTTCTGCGCAATCACTCCGCCACTCTCAACGATGCCGACAATTGCAGCGATCGGCCCGACCGCATTAGCGACATCATTTGAGCCGTGCGCAAAGGCCATCGCACAGGCGGTCACGATCATCAGCACAGCAAAAACCTTCTCCACGTTGGTGTAGTGAAAGTCTTTATCTTCAGATGGATCATGCTGAATACGATTGATAAAGACCTTGCTGATCACGGCAATCACAAACCCAACCAGCGCCGCGATTAAATAACACTGAAAAGTAGAGAACTCCAGCCCCACATGTTTAAGCCCTTTAAACAGCGTGACCAGCGAAATGATAAAACCGACGAGGAAGATATAGACGGGCACATAACGTTTAGCATTACGGAAAGGATCAGTCGTATCGATGATCAGTTTTTGCACACTCATAAACATGACATAGGCAATCGCGCCAGCGGTGACGGGTGAAATCACCCAGCTCATTGCGATGGTACCCACTTTACCCCACTTAACGGCTTCCATGCCGATACCGACTGCGGCGAAACCGACAATCGCACCGACAATCGAATGGGTGGTTGAGACTGGCCAACCGTAATAAGAGGCGATCAGTAGCCACACGGCCGCTGCCAAAAGCGCTGCCAACATGCCAAACACTAGCAGCTCAGGCGTGCCGACCAGCGATGTGGTGTCGATCATCCCTTTGCGAATGGTCTGAGTGACCTCACCCCCCGCCAGTAATGCGCCGCTAAATTCAAAAATTGCCGCGATGATGATGGCATGTTTTATTGTGACTGCGCCGGAACCCACCGAGGTTCCCATCGCATTGGCGACATCGTTTGCACCGATGCCCCACGCCATAAAAAAGCCAAAAACGCAGGCCAGCACGATAAATATATATGCGTATTCCACTTGATGCCCCTTCTCTTATTTAGCCAGCATCAATTGCAAGCGGCTGCCGACACGCTGCGCGAGGTCGGCAAGCTCACCAACCCATTCGATAATGCGGTAGATGAACATCACATCGATGGGGGGCATATCCTTTTCAATCTTGAATAATTCGGCGCGAATCTTGATCTGAATCTCATCAGTATCGCTTTCAATCCGGTTCAGGGTCTTAATCATCTTTTCAACGACCTGCACCTCTTTACCACGAAAGCCGGTCTCCAGTAACTCATCGAGTTCATTGATCACGGTGTCGGCCTGCGCGATCGCATCCACACTACGTTTAACAAAGGTCAGAAAGAGCGGTGCCATACTTTCAGGGATTACCATCTGCCGCCCCAACATCAATCCGGCAATGTCTTTACTTTTGTTAGCAATGTTGTCCTGCATCGTCAACATATCGAGCAGGTCACGCCGTGAAACGGGCAGGAATAATCCTTTCGGTAAACTAAGGCGCAACGATTTTTTTAACTTATCGGCCTCGTGTTCCAGCTTGGTCACTGATGCCTGCGCGGCTTTAATCCCGGCCTGATCCTGGGCGATTACCGCTTCGAAGAAACCCACCAGTTCAGCCGCGCAGGCGTGCACCCGACCCATATGTTCCTGTATCGGGCGCACAGGGGAATTACCAAACATACGAAAAACATAATTAGACATCAGTAGTCCCTTTGGTGGGATTGAACGTTATTGACGAAAAACAGCATGCTTAGCACTACGCTAGCACAGTAGGCATTGCAAAAATTACGGCGTCTCTTTCATCCACTGTGCAACGCGTTTGGCAAAGTAGGTCAGCACACCATCAGCACCCGCACGCTTCATACTCAACAGTGACTCCAGCACGATCGCGCGCTCATCAAGCCAGCCATTATCACTCGCGGCCTTGATCATGGCGTATTCGCCGCTCACCTGATAGACATATGTCGGTGCGCCAAATTCATCTTTTACCCGACGCACGATATCGAGATACGGCATGCCCGGCTTGATCATCACCATGTCCGCCCCTTCATCGAGGTCCATGCCGACTTCCCACAGCGCTTCATCAGCGTTCGCCGGGTCCATCTGATAGGTATATTTATTACCAGCACCGAGGTTTGCCGAAGATCCCACCGCATCACGAAACGGGCCGTAAAAACTCGACGCATACTTCGCTGCATAGGCGAGAATGCGGGTATGGATGTGGCCTGCCGCTTCAAGCGCCGTACGAATAGCGCCGATGCGACCATCCATCATATCGGACGGCGCAACGATATCGGCACCGGCTGCGGCGTGTGAGAGCGCCTGCTTGACCAGCACTTCAACCGTCTCGTCGTTCATCACATAACCACTCTCGTCGATCAGACCATCCTGCCCATGGGTGGTGAATGGGTCCAGCGCCACATCAGTGATCACCCCCATCTCGGGGCAACGCGCCTTGATGGCACGCACCGCGCGCTGCGCCAGACCATCAGGGTTATAGGCCTCACACGCATCCAGACTTTTGGCGGACTGCGGTGTTACCGGAAAGAGCGCCACGGCAGGCACGCCCAGCGCATACAGTTCATCAATCTCTTTGAGCAGCTCATCAATACTGACGCGTTCAACCCCCGGCATCGAAGGGATCGCTTCACGCTGCGCCTCACCTTCAAGGATAAACATCGGGTAGATGAGATCATTACTGGTTAACGTATTCTCGCGCATCAAACGACGGCTAAACTCATCGCGCCGCATACGACGCATACGGCATGCGGGGAACGCGCCACTGCGGATATTTTTTCCTGACATGCTTAAGTCCTGCTTTGCTGCTGTAAATCTGAGACGATTAGCGTCGCTTAACGCCCTTCTTTTTGGCGACTGTTTTCTTTTTAGTGACGACTTTTTTAATCACTTTCTTTTTAGCCGCCACCTTTTTCTTCGTCACGATCTTCTTCCTGGCAGGCGACTTTTTAGTTACTGCTTTTTTCTTTACCAGCGCTTTTTTGACGGTACTTTTCTTTTTACTGGCTGCTTTTTTAACGCTCTTCTTTTTAATAGCGGCCTTTTTTACCGCCACTTTTTTCTTCACTGCGGCGACCTTCTTTTTAGCCACCGTCTTTTTCACCACCGGTTTCTTTTTACTCGTGCTCTTCTTTTTTGTCGCAGCCTTCTTCACCGCGACCTTTTTCTTAACAGGTGCCTTTTTCTTAACTGCCGCTTTCTTTTTAGTAGCTGTTTTTTTAACGACCGCCTTTTTGGTAGCGCTCTTTTTCGCGACGGCCTTTTTTGCGGTCGCTTTTTTCTTCGCTACCGGTTTTTTTATGCTTGTCTTTTTAGTCACCGCCGCCTTCTTAACAGCTGCCTTCTTAGCCACCACTTTTTTAACAGCAGACTTTGAGGCTGACACAGCGGGAGTCTCCGCGACCGGGGCTTCTGCTACGGGGGCCTCAGCTTCATTGTGGCTTTCACTACCGGGCAAGGAGAACTCAACCACATCAGGGAGCTGATCAACTACCTTACGCACAGCACGAAAGATATCCTGAATATCACCAATCCCCTGAACGGTGCGCAGACGACCCTGCGCTTGATAGTATTCAATCAATGGTGCCGTTTGCGCCTCGTAGACACGTAGGCGGTTACCAATCGTCTCTTCATTATCATCGGCACGGTGATGCAGGTTACCACCGCACTTATCGCACTGATCATCCAGCTTGGAAGGCGTGGTGTAAATGTTGTACATCTGGCCGCATGATTCACAGGTACGGCGTCCCGTCATGCGTTGAATCAGCGAGTCAAAATCGACATCAATCAACAGCGCACTCTGGAGTGGCTGCTTCAATCTATCCAGCATTAGATCGAGCGCCTCGGCCTGCGGGATATTACGCGGGAAGCCATCAAGGATGAAACCGTTTTTGGCATCGGGCTGCGCCAGTCGTTCTTTAATCATCGCCAGTACTATCTCATCCGAGACCAGTCGACCTGCGTCCATCGCGGCCCGCGCCTGCAATCCCAGCAGTGACGCGGCCTTCACTGCGGCGCGCAGCAGATCGCCTGTCGAAATTTGTGGCACCCCATACTTTGTCGATAGCAGTTTTGCCTGCGTGCCTTTTCCGGAGCCTGGTGCTCCCAGCAATACGATTTTCATGCGTTAACCCTATCTAATAGACGTCTAATGTCTTTATTATTTATACTTTAATTTTCATAAAGTTACATTGGTTTCAGGTGCACCCACCCGGCCACACTGGCGAAAACCTGTTATCGGTGGTAAAACTACTTGACTGCCATGGGTAAGTCAACGTTATGTATCGGGTTTAATGGCTTCAATTTGCCATCATCCCGATGACTCTGACCTTCGGCATATTTTCGATGAGGCTTAGCAGACAGGGAGAGTGAGATGAAAAAGAAAAATGCCTTTTATGCGCAATCGGGCGGGGTCACCGCCGTGATTAACGCCAGCGCCTGCGGCGTGATCGAGACCGCCCGCAAACATAAAGACAAAATGGGCAAAGTCTACGCGGGGCGTGACGGCATCATCGGCGCACTCACAGAAGAGCTGATCGACACAAGCAATGAGTCGGCCCGCGATATCGCTGCGCTGCGCCATACGCCCAGTGGTGCGTTTGGCTCCTGTCGCCACAAACTGAAAGGGCTCGATGAGAACCGCGCGGAATATGAGCGCCTGATCGAGGTTTTTCAGGCCCACAATATCGGCTACTTCTTTTATAACGGCGGTGGCGACTCGCAGGATACAACCCATAAGGTGTCGCAGATTGCCAAACAACTCGGCTATCCGATCACCTGCATCGGCATCCCTAAAACCGTTGATAATGACCTGCCGATCACCGATAACTGCCCCGGCTTCGGCTCGGTCGCCAAATATGTTGCGGTCTCAATCCGTGAAGCGGGCTTCGATGTCGCCTCCATGTGCAAGACCTCGACCAAGATCTTTGTGCTGGAGGTGATGGGTCGCCACGCAGGCTGGATTGCAGCCGCGGGCGGTCTCGCCGCCGAAAACAA
>CALZIG010000130.1 GCA_945787585.1 uncultured Gammaproteobacteria bacterium
CGCCTGCGACACCTGGCCATTCACAATCTGCATCGTCGTGCCCTGACTCTGCTGCATCACTTCAAAGTTCTGTTCCAGCGCTTTAAAGTTGGGTTCACCGTCGACACTACCGTCGGCCTCAAAAATCAAACGAAATGATTCATTCATCGCGACTGGATTACGATCACTCTGCACCTTAATTGTTGCCGCCAGCACCGCCTGTGAGCACAACAACATCGCCAGCAACAGGCACCACAACTTTTTATTCTGAAATATCACCATGATTTATCCTCAACAGGCGGCTGCCCACCGCTGCGATTTTGTGCACGTTGCGATTGATACTGAAACTTGCGCCGCAGTAGCCCGCCCGGGTCATCGGGAATACGCCGCAACCATTGGTCATTGGCCTGCTGAATCTCGGCCTGCGCCTCACTCAACTCACTGGCGCTGGCCGCCGGCGGCTCATCGGATTGCGCCTCACCCTCGTCCGCTGCCGACTGCATCGCTTGCTGCGCCTCATCATCAGACTCATCACTGCCCTCGGACATCTGACTATTCTGATCTTCATTCGACTGGTCTTGCTGATCGTCATTTTCACTCTGTGATGATTGCGACGGCTGAGGCACATCATCCATTCCATCAGATGCCGATGAAGCCCCATCATTCGACTGTGCATCACCTGACTCGCCCGACTGAGGCTGCCCCTGTTGCGAATCACCTTGCTGCGACGGCTCGCCACGCTCTTCTGATGAATCTGATTCAGCGTTATCGGATTGCGCATCATCGGATGCCTGCTGCAACTGCTGCTGTACCAGCTCACGGTTGTATTTTGCATCTTCATGTTTCGGTTGCAGGCTTAGCGCCCGATCATAGGCATCAAGCGCCGCCTGCCACTGTTTTAACTGGGCATACGCATTGCCCTTATTATAAAGCGCCTCCGCATTCTCGATGCCATCCAGTGCATCAATGGTTTGTTGATAATCACCCTTGCGATAGTTCGCTGCGGCCTGCCACGCTTTATTTTTAAATAACGCCGCTGCCTGTGCGACATCTTTATTATCAAAGGCACGCGCCGCGCGCTGATCCGGCGTCGACCAGAGATTGTCCCACCATGATTGACTGACCGCTGTCGCGTCTGCATTGGCCGCACCTACGTTTTCAACAGCCCCCATTGTCAACGGCACCGCTACAATACATACCAGCAACAGCTGCCCGCGACGAAAGGCCACCAGTACCAGCGGCAATAACAACAACAGTAACCACGGCCCCTCTTCACGCCATTGATCGGCCTTAAATCCCTGCGATGCCTCTAACGAGACCTCGCCCTCAAACTGAGAAGCAGACAACAACGCCGCGATATCAAGACCATCCACTCGCATCGCCTGATAGTCTCCGCCACCCTGCCGAGCAAGATCACGCAGTGCCGCCTCATCCAGGCGCGGAATCACAATTGCACCGCTTCGATCTTTCAAAAAGCCGCCATCGGGTAGCGCGATCGGTGCGCCGTCGGCATCGCCAACCCCCAGTATCGACAATCGATACCCCGCCTGTTTAAGTGTTTTTATAGCATCACTCAGTACATCTTGTGGCACATTTTCAAGGCCGTCAGAAATCAACAGCAGATCACCCCGTGCAGCGCCTGCCTGCACTAATAGTTGCTGCGCCATATCGATTGCCAGGTCCGGACGACTGCCCTGCTGTGGCATCAATGCCGTCTCCAGTGAACTGACCTGTGCAATGATGGTCGCAGCATCCTCGGTCAGCGGTGAAACAATAAACGCATCCGCGGCATAGACAATCAACGCCGTCTGCCCCTCTTTGCGTTGTTTGAGGATATCGATCAACTTGAGGCGTGCACGCGTCAGACGCGTGGGTCGCACATCGGTCGCATCCATTGAGCGTGACAGATCCAGCAGCAACACCAATGCCGACTGGTCTCGAAAGACAGGTTGCTCAAGCTGTTTCCAGGCCGGCCCTGCCAGTGCAGTAATCGCCAGTAAACCTGCCAACCCTACCAGCAACAACACCCCACGCCGCTGGCTAGCACCGCTTTCATTAATCAATAGATGTGGCAACAAGGCGCTATCACAAACTGCCTGCCAACGACGGCTCTGCAAACGAATACGTCGTAGATACCACAGGATTAATAGCAGCACGGGCAGCAATAGCCACCACCACGGGCGCAGAAAATGAAACCCCTGCATCATCGTATCAAGGTTCATGTTGCCCTCTGCACACGGCACTGACGCCATAACAAGAGCGATGCCATCAACATCGCCGCCGCCAATGGCCACGGATAGAGTGTGCGTCGAGGGCGAAAGAACTGCTTCTCCTGTGCCACCGGTTCCAGCTCATCCAGTAGCTGATAGATCTCTTCCAGTTGCTGTAGATCACGCGCACGAAAGTAACGCCCGCCGCTGGTCGTCGCAATCGCCGTCAGGGTTGCTTCATCCAGGTCGGTCGATGGATTAACGCGCCGCGTACCAAACAGTGAACGCACCAGCATCTCATCGGCACCGATGCCAACAGTATAGATTTTCAGCCCTTCACTGGCCGCCAGCTCTGCCGCCTTTAGCGGTTCAATCGCACCCGCCGTGTTGGCACCATCGGTCAATAGAATCAACACTCGACTCGCACTACTATTTTCACGCAGGCGCTTGACCGCCAGCCCGATTGCATCACCGATCGCCGTCTCCTGTCCGGCGAGGCCGATCACCGCCTCATCGAGTAGTGTCTTGACCGTGGTGCGATCAAAGGTCAGCGGTGTTTGTAGATAGGCCTGCCGTCCAAACAGGATCAATCCGACACGATCCCCCACGCGTCGCTCGATAAACTCACCCGCCACCAGCTGTGTCGCGATAAGACGATTCACCATGCGCCCTTTCCACTCGAAATCCTCAACCTCCATGCTACCGGAAAGATCGACGGCCAGCATCAGATCGCGACCACTGACGGGCAACTCAACCGCCTCGCCCTGCCACTGTGGGCGCGCGCAGGCAACCACCAACAGCGCCCACGCCAGTAATGCCAACCACAATACCCAGCGGCCACCCGCAAGCGTGTGAGACGTCGCCGTGCCGGGGGCGTTAAAGTCTTCAAGAAACGGCACCCGTAGCACCGCATCATTACGACTCGTCACTGGCGGTAGCAGCCAACGCACCAACAGTGGCAACGGTAATAGCAGCAGCAACCATGGCCATTCAAATTGCAGTGCCAGCTGCGCAGGGTATTGAAATGGCAGATCGCCCATCATCGTCCCGCCCTCCGCTTTAACGCTGGCAGTGCGCGAAGCCACTCGCCACACAGCGCGTGCAATGCTGGCACATCGACATCAACCTGCTGTCGATAAGGTGCCTCGAGCAGCAGTCGACCAACCCCATCACTGAAAGGATTTTGCTGCGGCAACGGGTGTATTTGATCAAGGTATTGCAGCCACGCCTCACCGCTCAGTCCGGCGACAGTTTCGCGCGGGTAGTAACTGAGGCAGACGCGTCGCAACAGTATCGATAATCCCTGCACCAGACGATTCACATCTTGCTGCTGCTGAAAATCGGCCATCAACTGCTGCCACTCTGCCAGCGCGGCAACACGCACCTGCGCCGCAGCTTTACGCCGTCGCCACCACCAGATTGCCACTGCACCGATAATGATCAACCCCAGTAACAGCCACCAGCCCGGCGCCAATGGCCACCATGAAATTGGGTCGGGCAGATGAATATCGCGCAGCGGCAAAGGCACATCACTCAACGGAACGTCGTTCACTGCATCATCCATCACGCCGCCCCACGCAACCCTAAACCGTCACGCAATACTTTACTTATCGACTGCGTCGTGGCACAGGGGATAAAACAGATGCCGTGACGCCGACACAATGTTTTCAACGCATCACGTCGCGCAATAAAACGTTGCTGATACGATTCACGCAGCGCGGCCACAGTACTATCCAATGTAAGCGTCTGTTTACCATCGCCGATGCGGTAAAGCCCCGCCGGCGGCAGGGTGGATTCCAGTTCATCGTAGATAAAAAACATCACGACGTCATTGTGTCGCGCCAGTTGTGCGAGATGCAATTCGCTACGCTCACCCATATCACGAAAGTCACTCAACAACACCACCAGACTGCCCGGACGGGCCACGCGTCGCAGCCGCAGTAACGATTGCATCGCGGCCTCACTGGCCAGGCTGACATCGCGCTGCGGTGCAGTGGTCTGTAACCATGCCGACTGCTCCTGCGCGACTAAGCGTTGAATAAAATGTAACACCGCATGTTTACCGCTCTGTGGCCGCAACTCTTCATGCTGCTGCTCCGCGAAGATCAAGCCGCCGATACGGTCGCCTTGCTTGGCCGCGACCCACGCCAGCAGTGCTGCCGCACGCGCCGCAATCACCGATTTAAAGGCGCCGCGCGTCGCAAAAAACATCGAGCGACGATGATCAACCCACAACAGCACCCCACGTTCACGCTCTTCGCGAAACAGTTTAGTGTGCGGCTTGCCGGTGCGCGCCATCACGCGCCAGTCAAGCGTACGAACATCATCCCCGGCCTGATAAGGGCGCACTTCATCAAACTCCATGCCACGACCGCGAAAGGCGGAGAGGTATTGGCCACTCTGTGCGGCACGTACTTTTAGTGGCGTGAGCGACAGTGTTGCCGCCTGCCGGTGCATGGCGATCAATGATTGTTTATCCACCCTTACGGGGTCAAAGAGTGCTTCATCGACAGCAGCGGATTTAGTAATAGACGAGGCGATAGCTGCGTCGGGGGGATCAACTGGAGACCCGCCGCCGCGCCACTCTTTTCTCAGTAGTTGTGATAGACGTTTCAACACAACAGTATTAACCCTGATTTACGCAACGACACTACGGGACGGCGATGCGCGCAAGCAGTGCTTCAATAAAACCGTCCGGTGTAATCCCATCCGCTTCGGCTTCGTAACTCAGCAGAATACGATGGCGCAACACATCATAGGCGACCGCCTGCACATCTTCAGGGCCGACAAAGTCACGCCCATCCAGCCATGCATGGGCACGTGCACAACGGTCCAGTGAGATAGTGGCACGCGGACTCCCGCCGAATTGCAGCCATCGCCCCAACTGTTCATCATAGGCACTGGGGTCACGTGTCGCGAGTACAATCTGCACCAGGTACGCTTCGATATTTTCCGCCATGTAAATTTCAAGCACCTCGCGGCGTGCTGCAAACAGCGCTTCCTGCGTAATCAACGGCATCGCAGCCGTGGTATGCGTCGTCCCTTCATGGGCCTCCCCACGTGCCAGATGGAGAATCGCACGCTCCGCCGTCGCATCGGGGTAGCCAATACTCACATGCATTAGAAAACGGTCCAGTTGCGCCTCGGGCAGTGGGTAAGTGCCTTCCTGCTCAATCGGGTTCTGGGTCGCCATCACCAGAAAAAGTTCGGGCAGTTTATAGGTCACCGAGCCCACCGTGATCTGGCGCTCGGCCATCGCCTCCAATAGTGCCGACTGCACTTTGGCCGGGGCACGGTTGATCTCGTCGGCCAGGATTAAATTATGAAACAGCGGCCCCTGCTGAAAGGTAAAGGAACCATCCTGCGGTCTAAATATTTCGGTACCGGTAAGATCGGCGGGCAGCAGGTCTGGCGTAAACTGTACCCGGTGGAAATCCCCCTCAATACCTTCACCCAGCACTTTGATGGCGCGCGTCTTGGCCAGCCCCGGCGCGCCTTCAACGAGCAAGTGCCCGTCTGCTAACAACGCAATTAACAGGCGATTGACCAGCAGGGGTTGTCCGATAATCTGTTCGTTGATCGCTCGGTAAAGCTGCTGAATACTCTGCTGATGTGACATAACTACCCTTGTCATAATTTAGGTTTGAACTAAAGCCTATATTTTAAGAACTCTGATTATTTTTGCCAAGTATTGAGGTGCTGCGGCAATCACTTACTTAACACGGCCATCGCCGCATTAATCATCTGTAATCGTGAGGTATCACCACCACGATCAGGGTGATGTTCCATCGCCAGACGACGGTAATGCTGCTTGATCGTGACCATATCCAGTACAGCACCGGCCGGATCACTCAGCCCCAGCACTTCAAGTGCCTGGCGGCGCCGTTCTGATCCCCCTAGACGCGCCCAGAATTTGCTGAGCATCTGCTCCAGTTCCAGTGCGGTAGTCTGCTCCAGCTGTGAGCTATCGAGATAGTAATCACGCAACGCATCGACTTTACCCATGCGGTTTAGTTTATTCGACTGATGATGATAGGGGCGTAAAATGATGAGCAACGGACTAATGTCCAATATACCCTGCTGTTCCGCCCATAGCTGTTCTCGCAGACGATACAAGGCGTTGAAGAGGCGAAAGTGTGCACAGAAAAGGGAAAAAGTATCACGCAGTTGTGACATATCGAAGCGACTGTCACCACTTTCATTCAGCGCAGTAAAAAGGTCGTACTCACTGATGCCGGATGAATGATCACGTAGAAAGGCAAGTAACCACTGATCCAGAGGGTCTGAATCTACGTGACCCTGTTTCACTGACGATGGCATAGCGTCCCTGTCATGCCCACCCACCATAAGCTCGCTTTATGATGCGAGCCGCTATTGAACTTTCAACAGTTCAACATCAAAGATCAATGTTGCATTGGGACCAATCTCCCCTCCGGCACCGCGCAGTCCATAGGCCAGATCAGAAGGAATGAAGAGCTGCCATTTTGCCCCTTCCTTCATCAGCTGTAACGCCTCAGTCCAGCCTTTGATGACGCCACCCACCTGAAAGGTCACAGGCTCACCATGCTTATGAGAGCTATCAAATTCTTTACCGTTGATCAGCGTACCACGATAGTGAACTGAAACGGTATCTTCAGCCGTTGGCTGCTTACCTGTGCCCGCTGTGATCACTTTATACTGCAATCCGCTTGGCAGAACGCTCACACCTTTTTTGGTTTTATTTTCAGCCAGAAATTTTTCGCCTTCCTCCTGGTTACGCTTTCCCTGCTCCTCTTTCATCGCCTTCTGCTTCTGCTGGTAGTTTGCAAACGCCTGCTGTAACTCTTCCTGAGTCAATCGCTGTTTCTTCCCTTTAATCACATCATCAATGGCCATCGCGACAGCAGCACCTTCAACTTCTATTCCCTGCCTCAGAAAATCCTGGCCAATCTGGAGTCCAATCCCGTAACTAAACTTCTGCTCATCGGTTTCCAGCTCACTATCAGCGGCATACGCCACGGCGATAGATGAAGTCATCAACAGTGATGTACAAATAACTCTGAAATTCATATCGTTCCTCGTTAAATAATGATTGTCTGCTACGCTCAGACGAAATTCTGTCAACAAAAAAAGGGATAGGCTTTACCTACCCCCATCTAGCGCGCACTCCGTGCCGAGTTTCCACTTCCGTTACTCAGGTTGTTCTTCCGTGAGTAACCTAATATTAGATAGGAATAGTTATACTCCCCCTGACATCGGCCGTCAAATCCAGTCAAAACAGTATTTTAATACCATTAAAACAGTGCTCAGCACACTAATGCCAATGCTACGCCCGTGTCAGCCCGATACTACGCTAGACCTTTCTCAGACAATATTTTTGTGGAAAAACTCCCATCCGGTTTGTACACTCCAGCAACAGGCTGTTAACGCGAATTTCAACAAATTAATCATCACGTCAAACTCAAGTCAATCTCCAAACCAATCAAGGAAGGACTCATGACCAAAACGACGATTGTTAACCTCTTCTGCAAAGCCGCGCTGATCGCAGGCTGTATCACAACCCATGCGGCGCTCGCCGCACCATCTGCTGATGACATCATCAACCAGTGCTATTACAAATATGCAGGGGATGACCAGCGCTCACATATGCAGATAACTCTCAAAGCGGCCGGTGGTAAACCACAGGTCAGTGAGTACACTCGGCTATGGAAAAATTATGATGGGCAAGATGGGGTCGTCGATAAGGTATTACTCTTCACCGATACACCCCTCAAGGACAAAGGCCTCGCCTTTATGCGCTGGGGCCACACCGGTGCCAGCGGCCAGGCCACTGAGCAGTGGATCTACCTGCCCGACCTGCGAAAAGTACGCCGCCTGACACCGCGCGACCCTGAAACCAAAGAGTGGATCATCAAAGATGAAGACCTGCGCCTGCGTGAACCGCACGAAGATGCTCACACCTTTATCGGTGAAAAATCACCGGATGACAATACCTACTATGTGGTTGACTTTAAACCGGTCAATGATCCTGTCTATAGCAAGCGCACCTTCTGGTTTAATATAAAGGGTGATGCCGACGAGTGCTCACTGCACAAGGTCGATTTTTACGATAAAAAAGGCACCAAAACCAAACAGCAGTTCATCGAATGGCGTCGTCAGGGCAAGGCGTGGCTATGGGATAAAGTCGTGATCGAAGACACCAACAGTGATGCCTACATCCACTACGACATGAAAAAAGTCGAGATCAATGTGGGGCTGGATGATGAGCTCTTTACACAGCGCTCAATGCAGAAAGGGTACAGCCAATAATCCGATAACGTCTACTTTAAAGCGGTCAGGGCAACGTCCAGAAATTAGTGGGATCCTGCGGTTGGTTAAAAAACTTTCCCAGGGGGCGTTGTACTGATCAAATGTACCGCCACTCCCATAATCATAGGTACCGCCGCCGTCGAAACAGTCGGCGCAGGTGCCCGGGATATAACGCCATTGTGCTGCGGAGTCATCTACGTTCTGACCATCAACTACAATATCCCAGTGCTCATCAAACGGTGCCTCAAAGCCATCCAGCAGTTCAAGTGTATTGGTGATATCCGCTTTAACAGCAGTTTCATTAATCGCAATCGCTGAGCCGTCCAGGATAAAATTGGCCATCATGTCACCATCAGTAAGCGTCTGTAATATGCGGTGCTTCATCCCAAACAACGGCTTGAAGACCTCCATCATCATCTCATTATCACTCACTATCTGACGCATAATCACTTCAGATGGATTTGCAGAACTGGCGCCGTACAGCGGGTCTAACGGATGCGCGCCATTACAATCACCACCCCCGTCGCCCATCATTCCACCACCGCCCATTCCACCGCCACCCATCATTCCACCACCGCCGCCGCAAATTCCTTGCGCAATTGCTGGCACAAAACCCGCACTCTATCGGGGGCCGCTGGCGCGGATAAATATCTCAAGTGAAAACCCATCATTCGGATCACCCAGGATTTGATGCCAGTAGCTCACATTATCGATGATCACACGTTCAGAAATCAGACTGCCAGAAACAATAAAGTCCTGCGGATTACCGTTGCCCTGCCCACCCATCATGGCACCCTGCCCCATTGCGGGTTCAGCATTCACCGGGCTTATTAGCGACATCAGCACCACAGACGCCGTCTCTTTATTAAATCACCTTCTGCTCTCGCCAACAACATTCCCAGTAGCGCCAACAGCACAAAATCGCTGGCATCATCAGCCATAAAAACAGTGATTACACCAACGAGCAAAAAGCTAAATAGATACGCCTTATATTTTGAATACCCGCCGACACCCAGCACATCACAAACCACACCCACAACAATACACCACAACATCAACTACTTCCTCTGCAACACACACCATCACGCTTGCCATAAGGCAAATCACAATCTTATTAATAATAAAACGGGACAATACACGGGGCTGATACAGCCCCATTAAGGAGATGACACCATTCAGCAACAACGTAAAATTAACCGATACCCACACCCTTCAAAACGGCCAGAACAGTGAAACTGGCCCAGAGAACTTAAAGATATGAAACATACATCTTTTGGGGATTTTCCAAAAAAGAAAAGATAACCGTCACCATTTATCCGGCATCAGCAAATGGGGGCTATTGATATAAAGCGTTAAAACTCGAAGGACTAAATCCATTCATCCGCCGCTCTCCCACCAGGATTATCGGCACCCCAGTGCCCTTCAATGCCTTGTAATCTTCGCGCCCCTTCTTTGAGGTCTCAGTGTCGTACTCGACAAACGGAATCCCTTTCGTTTCAAAATAACTACGTGCCTTTTTACAGTAGCCACACCACGTGGTGCTATACAACACCACTTTTTCCCGACGAGTCGACGGCGTTACTGACGCTTCAAATGGGACTATTTCAGGCGAGGTATAACTGTTGATTTTAACTTCGATCTTTTCGACCTGTCGCTCACGCGGCGGGCTATCGGTAAAGTGGACACGCCCACTGTCATCGATCCACTTAAAGATTTCAGCCGCAGCTGGGGGAACCACTATTGCGTACAGCAGAACGACGCAAACCAGACAACGTGCCTTCACAGAACTACGCAACAAGATCACACCAATGGATACGGATGAACCCCATCGCACCCCTGTTGGCGTGCACGGCAGGCCGACTTCAATGACTGCCGTAACGATTGACCCGCTTTCGTAAACGCGCGGCTCAACCCCTCAAATACCGCCTGATTATATTTTCTACCGACCGCCGACTCAGTGAACTCAAGGTATCGGTCAAGCGCGGCATCATTGAGTCCTTGATAGGTAAAGAGATACATCATCGTCACTACCTGCTCCAGTTCACCCCACATCGGTGCCATGGCGCGCTCTGTATTGCGCCGTGTTTCAATATAATTTGCGCGCCGCAGCGAACCGCTCTCCGCGACCATCGCCATGCCAAAAAAGACCTGCATATTGACCATTAAATCCTTGGTACGTGCTTTCGATAGCACCGCCGCATCAAGGCGTTGAATACGCGCCAATCGACCGGGACGCGCCTGCTCTGTTTGCGACGCCTCAAACATCTGCATCATATTCTCTGGTTGCGAAGCATTAAGCTCCATCGACACGATCTGACTTCCCAAAGGTGAAGTGAACCATGCCAACACCTGCCGCATCTCACCCACAGACATCGCCTCCGACAACTGCTGCTGCACAACATCATTCAATCGCTTTGTATCCAGCGCGCCGACTAACTTATCCTGAATCACCACATCCATCGGCGCACCCTGTCGCGCCGAGTCACGAATGCCCGCTTTTACCTGATCCGGAATCAAATCAATCTGCACATTCACGCCAGACTGCTCCATCAACGCCGCCGCCAGCGCCGCCTTGCTCTGTTCTGCGCTCATACCCTCAGTGCTCAACACCAGCATGATAAAAGCGCAGATAAATTTAGTCAGATTCTGCATCGCCAATCCTCCGTATCCCGCACCCGTAGGCTGTGAATGCCTGATTCACGGGGCACAAAAATGCTGCCTATACTTATATTTCGGACAATCAGAGCGCTTTCTATAGAAAAAAGGCGGGCACAATGAACCTACATTAAAAGATCTGATCACTTCACTGACTAAAAACGATAATACTATGATTTAGAAGAAGTTTAAGGTGCTCCTAGAAGAGTGCAGCTACCACTGCCCCCAATATATGGGCATCTATACTCTACTCATCATCTAAAGTAACTAGCCTTCAGCATCAGCGGTTGTTAATTGAATCTTTATTAGCTTCAGTCGATAGCCTGTGTGACGCTCTGCATCCATTTAATATGCTTCTCAAGGTGGCACACGATGCCAGCGGCCATAAGACAAAGAGATCGATTTATGAATTCAAACGATGACTACATCCCCCACATCGCCCGCATTCAGGACAGCTTCGATGTGCTGATGGTTGGCGGGGGCCGTGGCGGGGCATCTCTGCTGGGACTGTTCGATCATTATTCATGGATAAACCTCAAAGGCATCGTCGATCTGGATGATAAGGCGGTATGCATGGACTATGCGCGCACCAAGAACATCTCTACCTATCAATCTGTCGTCGATGCGCTGACCGAGTTCGATGGCAATCTGATTATCGATGTAACAGGTGATGCACAAATGGAAACAGAACTACCCACCCTGTGCAGGAACAAAGAAGTAAAGGTCATCACCGGCTGGTCGGCAAGGCTCTTATACGGGCTACTGATCGAAAAGCTCAAAGATGAAGAGCTGATCCGTGATAAGGCCTCGCAGCTCCATCTACTCACCACGATGTTGCAGATTTCGCAATACTTCAAACAATTTGCTGGCCAGGATGTGCTGCTAAATGAAGGGCTGGAAGGGTCGGCGGAGTTGATTGTCTCAACGACCGCGATGGCGCTGGTAAACGAGGATGAAGAGATGCGGATAATCGGCGGTTCTGATGCTGAAAAGATCTCGCATGATTTACCACATGCCGATGTGATCACCATCGCCAGGGTACTGGAAAATCATCAAAGAGATGAGCTGCTGATTGAGCTGACAGAACCACTGAAATTATCAGTCAACGATGAAACGTTTCAGCTTGCGGTGCCGTTTTACATTAACCAGGAACTGCGTTACCTGCTGCTATTCGGCATACAGATACCGCTTAAACATGAGATACGCACCTCGTTAAGCGTGCTGTTATCCCACCTGCAACTGGCACTGGAAGC